>CAYVXS010000091.1:0-9008 GCA_964454885.1 uncultured Pirellulales bacterium | reverse complement strand
CAGCCGATACCGGCGATAAAGAAGACTGCTGCTGCGAGATAAGCGAACAGCTCAGGCAGTGCCACGATAATCACGCCGAAGCCGATCAGCAGCAGCCCGACGATGAATATCACTGTAGCGACATTTCGCGAGGCCTGGGAGATTGCATTTGTGTAGTAGCGAAAAACCATGGTTTCCATTCTATAATATTGGTTTTAAAAGTAAAAGGGCGGATTTCTCTTTTTTGTAAAACCCGCCCTTTCGTTATACCTTTAATACATTCCGCCGCCCGGAGGCATTGCAGGTGCTTCCTTCTTTTCGGGAATCTCACTAACGATGGCATCGGTAGTAAGCAGCAGCGAAGCGATTGAAGCCCCGTTCTGCAATGCGACTCTCTCGACCTTGGTCGGGACAATCACGCCGAATTCTATCATGTCACCATATTCCTTGGTCAGGGCGTTGTAACCGAAGTTCTTGTCCTTGCTTTCGATTACTTTCTGGGCCACGATTGCCCCGTCCAGCCCGGCATTTTCGGCTATTTGCTTGATCGGTGCCACAAGGGCCCTTCTGACGATGTCCACGCCGATCTTTTCGTCCCCGGATGTTTTGATTTTATCCAGTGCCGGCAGGACTCTGAGGACGGCCACGCCGCCGCCTGGTAAAATCCCTTCCAGTGCCGCGGCCCTGCAGGCATGGAGTGCATCTTCGACACGGGCCTTCTTTTCCTTCATCTCGGCCTCGGTCGCAGCGCCGACGTTAATCTGTGCCACGCCACCGGCCAGTTTGGCCAGTCTTTCCTGCAATTTTTCCTTGTCGTAGTCACTTGTGGTGTTTTCGATTTCATTTTTTATCTGCTCGATTCTGCCCTTGATGGCCTCGGTGCTGCCGCCGCCTTCGATAATTGTGGTTGTGTCTTTGTCGATGGTGATTCTTTTGGCCCTGCCGAGCTGTCGCAGCTCGATATTTTCCAGATCGAGCCCGAGGTCCTCGAAGATTGCCTCACCGCCGGTGAGTGTGGCGATGTCGCTTAGCATGGCTTTTCGCCTGTCGCCGAAACCGGGGGCTTTGACCGCAGCTACCTGGAGCACGCCACGGAGTTTATTGACGACTAAGGTTGCCAGGGCCTCGCCCTCGATGTCTTCGGATATAATCAACAGCGGTTTATTCTGTTTGTTGACTTTTTCCAGAAGCGGTACAAGCGATTTGACCGTGGTGATTTTCTTCTCGTGGACAAGGATGTAGGGTTTTTCCAGTACGACGGACATATTTTCCAGGTTATTGATGAAGTGCGGACTCAGGTATCCGCGGTCGAACTGCATTCCCTCGACTAATTCAACCGTTGTTTCCAGAAACTGGCCTTCCTCGACCGTGATGACGCCGTCTTTGCCGACTTTGTCCATTGCCTCGGCCAGCTTCTTGCCGATCTCGACGTCCTGGTTCGCCGAGCAGGTGGCTACCTGCTCGATTTGTTTGGTCGATGTCACGGAAATGCTCATCTTCTGCAGTTCTTCGATGATTTGTTCCACGGCCTTTTCGATGCCGCGTTTGACCTGCATCGGGTTTGCGCCTGCGGTGATATTTTTCAGGCCTTCGTCGAAGATGCTCTCGGCGAGGATTGTGGCCGTTGTCGTACCGTCACCGGCGACATCGGATGTCTTGGACGCGACTTCCTTGACCATCTGGGCGCCCATATTTTCGTAGGAATCTTCCAGCTCGATTTCTTTTGCGACGGTGACACCGTCTTTTGTGACAAGCGGTGAGCCGAACGATTTTTCCAAAACTACGTTTCTGCCGCACGGACCGAGGGTTATTTTCACGGCTTCGGCCAGCTTCTTCACACCTTTTTGAATAGCGGCACGTGCGTCAGTTCCAAAAGCTAATTTTTTAGCTGCCATATTTATATCTCTCCTAATCTGTGGCTTATGATTTTCGTGTTTAATTTTCGATTACGGCCATGATGTCCGATTCGCTCATAATCAGATATTCCTTGCCGTCGATCTTGACCTCCGTACCGGCATAACTTGTAAAAAGCACCATGTCCCCTTTTTTTACCTGCAATTTTCTCAGAGAACCGTCGTCGAGTACTTTGCCGTCGCCGACACTGACGATTTTGCCTCTTTGTGGTTTTTCTTTGGCACTGTCCGGCAGAACGATTCCGCCTGCTGTCTTGTTTTCCGCTTCCAGACGCTGAACAAGTACCTTATCTGCCAATGGTCGAATTTTCATTTTGCACTTACTCCTTTCGAAAATGTATTTAATAATTTCCCGATTTTTTCTCTAATTGAGCATTTTTATATCTTGATACTTAAAAAAGGTATTAGCTGTTCCGGCCATATCTTAAAATACAGTCATCGCGGTAAAAATAACTTTCTTTCGTACGATCATTAGCTAAATATATCGCTGCGATATTTCTTTATAAATAACCTGTTGAGCTGATGCTGGAGAATAGACATATCGACGGGTTTGTCGATAACACTGAAAACATCGAGCCTCAGGGCTTTTCCGAGCAGCGATTCTCCGGCCGTGTTTGTCAGCAGGATGCACGGCAGCAGGGGATAATTCATTCGAATAATTTTTATTACAACCAGACCATCGGAGCGTTCCGAATCCATATCGACAATTGTGGTATGAATGCGTTTGTTCCGGATAATATTAACGAAATCAGCGGCGTTTTCGGCTACGAGCAGATTAACACCCCTTGGTCTGAATATTTGACGTAAAGCCTCCGGCCAGGCCCAGCCGGCCTGAGAGGTTAAAACATTAACTTCATCAAGTTGTGATAAGTTAGAGACCATAACAGTTCATTCCTTGTCTTTTTTATGATGTGCAAATACTGTGCCATGTGTTTTTAATGGGATTCATTTTTGCATAAGCCTATTGTAAATAAAGCCTTATGTTAATTAAGGTATTTTGTCATTTCTGCCATAATACCGGCTTGGGGCTTGCTTTCTGCCATCCTGACAGATTAATGCTCAATGAGCTTCTATTTTCGCCGGTGTTTTCGGCAAATATCCTATAATTTAGAAAAGGGTATTTTTGAATTGGCTGGGAGGAAAATTATAGGCCCAAGCGATTTTTTATGAAATCGCAAGGGACTATACACATTTTAACATTATTAAGCAATATTCCCTCTTGTAATTAATTGGAACAAAATGGATAATATAGGAAAATAGCTATTTAGTTTTTTAATTAACTTAGGCAAGGCTCGTACCGATATAACACTTGATATTCACGATAATTGTACCGTGTGAAAAACAGCTAATGTGAGGATTGGTAATCTATCGGACAGTCTTCTTATGGAAATATAAGATGATAAAGGGGATATAAAATGAAAAAGTTTCTGAATATCTCGCTTCTTTTACTTTTATTGGGTTTGTCAAGCTCGTTTGGTTGCAGGAGCTGGCTCAGGCATAAGGATACCGGCCAGACGGAGCCGAATTTCATCGATGAGCTGAATTGGAACCAGGCTCTTGAAGGCGGAACTGCTGTTCAACAAACGCAGCAGATGACCCCTCCTTCGCAAGGACAAATGCAGATCAGTGATTCGTCAAGGATGATAAATGTGAATGAAATCGGCTCTTCGGTGGTCTCAAGAGCATATCCCTGGCCGGAATGCGGAATTGTGCAGTTAGACAAGATTATGCCAAAAGAAGTCGGTCTTAATAAACCTTTCAGTTACACAATTAAAATCTCAAACCTGACCGATACTTTGCTCAACGGCATAATTGTAACTGAAGAAATTCAGAATCACTTTCAATATATCAATTCAAACCCGCCGGCAGTTCAAAATGAAAACAAGCTTGTCTGGGAGATTAACGCGCTGGGTGCGAAAGCCTCCAGACAAATATCTATATCAGGTATGGCCGATTATGCCGAACCTTTGAGGAACAGTACAACGGTTATGACACCGGTTATTCCGGCGGTCGCAGTTGTGGATGTGATTGAGCCGAGATTGAAATTGACCAAAACGGCACCGGCGGAAGTTCTGCTTTGCGACATGATTCCGGTCAAATACACCGTATCCAATGTTGGTACTGGAAATATTCCGAATGTCAGGATTATAGATTCTCTGCCTGCGGGACTGCGAACAACCGACGGCAAGAATGATCTTGTATTCGAAGCCGGGACTCTGGGCCCCGGGCAGACACGGGAGTTTACAATTGATCTTCGACCCACAAGGACCGGCACATATACGAGCAAGGCTGTAGCGCAGTCAACGACGGAACAGAGGGCCGAATCGTTTGAAACGACAACTGTTGTCAGTTTGCCTGTACTGAGCATCAGCAAAACCGGTCCGGAAAAATTGTATATCGGCCGGCCGGTAACTTACGAAATAACTGTCACGAATACCTCCGATGTTCCGGCCCGGGATGCGGTTGTGGAAGACACCATACCCGAAGGGATGACATCGGTGAAAGCGACCGCCGGTGCGAAACTTTCCGCATCGAAGCTGGTATGGGAGATCGGCACACTTGCTCCAAAGGCTTCCGAAACACTTCGAATATCTTATGTGCCGACAAAACCTGGAGCATTGGTGAACGATGCAACTGCATCGGCTTATTGTGCGGAACCGGTGACTGCCTCGGTGAGAACTTTCGTTACCGGAATTCCAGCCATCATGCTTGAGGTAGTTGACGTCGAGGATCCTGTCAGAATCGGAAACCGTGCGACATACATGATAACAGTAACGAATCAGGGTTCTGCGGCGTCCACAAACATTCGCGTTGAATGCACCCTGGAAGACAATATGCAATATGTCTCTTCGGCCGGAGCGACAGCCGGTGTGTTCTCAGGTGATACGGTAAGGTTCCATCCTTTGGGCTCTCTGGCGCCACAGGATAAGGCGGTTTGGCGTGTTGTTGTAGCAGCCGTCAGGCCGGGAGATGTGCGTTTCAAGGTAGTTATGAGAAGTGATGAGCTGACTCGTACCGTCGAAGAATACGAAGCTACTCAATTGTACGAGTAATCATAACAGTAAACAAGAGAGGCACCACGGAACAATTCGGATCGTGGTGCCTTTTTTATTTGTCCGCATTCACGCATATCACGAATATTGTTTTCTTTTTGTACATACGGAGATTACCGGTACAATTAGCTTGATATATTGTGGCGGGTTTTTTATGATATGCCTGTTGCGAGCGTCCGTATTCTTGTATAAAGATTTTTGAGAATACTTTTTTGGGAGGCATTAATATGCGGGTAATAAATTTTCTGAACGAATCAGCAGTCCCCTATGACCTCACAGGCCATATTCCGACATTTACGGCACAGCAGATGGCGGCCGTGGAGCATGAGCCGGGTAAATTTGTGGCAAAGCCCGTGATTGTCAAGGTTGACGGTAAATATATGATGTGCGTTCTTGCTGCCTGTTACAAGATTGACCTCGGCGCGCTAAAGAGCAAGCTCGGCGCAAAGTCTGTCGATCTGGCCCTGGAAAAAGAAATCGGCGAGATGTTCGACGACTGCGAGCTTGGAGCCGAGCCGCCTTTCGGTAACTTATATGATCTGCCTGTGATTATGGATAAGGCTCTTGAAAAAGACGACCATATCATTTTCCAGGCCGGCGAGCACGATAAGGCGATACGGATGAGCATGGACGACTACCGCAGGCTCGTGAAGCCGAAAGTGCTTGAGTTCAGCTACCACATGACATCTTGATTTGTGTGTAGCGACCGGACAACACTATTGTTACTTCAAGCGTAGCCGAACTGAGCTTGCCACCATGAGCACGGTCCAGCCACACTCCCATCACATCGAGCGCAATTCCTGTATATGTTGTCACTTATAAAATTTTTTCTAAAATCTTAAAGAATCTTGACATTAATATATCAATATGTAAGTATATTAAATATACTTATCTTAAATTTTGAGGACTTTTGATTATGTTTAGTACGGTTGAAGCAGCTAATTGCATTGGTGTATCCAAGAATACCCTTCTGCGATGGCTCGACGAAGAGCTCATAGATGATGTCCAGCGCGACTGGCGCGGCTGGAGAGTTTGGATGCAACGAGACATAGAGCGCATAAAAGCATTCAAGTTGGAATATCATAGCAAGCCGATTAAACGCCTCAGGCGGAATTCGATTTCCAGGGCCGGATATGCTAAAGCGGCCGCACAAAGCATGGGAAGCTTTGCGAAAGGCTATTTTCCAAGACCGGAGGTAGGAATGTGAAGATTCGACAGGCAAAGACAAGTGATGCAGCACGTTGCGCTCGGATAAGCCCTATTCGTACGGCGGAAGAACTTAAAAAGCTACTTAAGCAGAACGAAACCAAGTGGTTGGTCATTGAGGATGACAACGGGAAAGTCGTTGGTCATGGGATCATCAATTTCTGGGCCTGGAATAAGATGGTGTGGATATGGGATTTGTGGGTGGACAAGAACGAAAGAGGTAAGGGATACGGCAGAGCCTTGCTTAAAGGGATGCTCAAAATAGCCAAAAGGGGCGGGGCAAGGGTCATGATGGATGTCGGTCCGCCTAATCCTCATGATTGTTCCCTCGCTGAGTTGCTCGTCTATAATGGTTTTCGCGTCTGCGGCATGAACGACCGCTGGTTTTCCGATCAAAAGAACGCAACGGCGGTTTTTTATGGCTATGATTTATAAAGGGAGAGATTATGGCTAAAAAGAAAGATACATTAGTACCCTACGACCGGGTATCCCCCGGCTTTGAAGCGGTTTACACCGGACAGACCTCCTCTACACCCGTCCAAAAGAGCGAAATGGTTTCTACACTCTATTCAGATGAGGATAGCAACCTTATACGTCAGTGGTGTACTGTTCCCTGGATCTTTCCGGATGAGAAAGGCCGGTGGGCCGAAGACCAATGGGACGATACGGTCAAGCACCTGTGCGACATGCAGAGCAAGCTGGGTCCACTGAGCGATAGCATTCGTCAGCTTCGCGCCCACATCACCGGTCTTATTCCCTGTGACAGCGGCCTGCCGGTTACCGTGGACGAGATACTGTTTGCCATTGCCCGGGGGAAACTGGAACGGTCATCTTTCAAAAACGGATGCTTGTGCTCTGGGTTAGGCTGCCGGTTGAAAACCAGCCAGCCCGGACACACCGAAAGTCTCAAAACCATCCATGACGTATTAAACGCGTATTTAGCGGGTGAACCGAGAGAAAGCGCCATTAAGGCTCACCCTGAGGCGGCGGGATTCATCAATCGGTCCTACGAATGGCTTGGTGCGGTTTCGGACCTAAGCAAAGTCCAGAGGAAGATGCTGGATCGCATGTTCCTGCTGATTGGCTTTTTCACCGGGAGCGGTTACACGGGGACCACCCCACAAACCTTGCCGGAGGAGATGTCCGGACTAAAGGAAATGGAGGCTTTGGGAAAGGACCTGTTTTATGATGAAAACGGACGCGGTGCCGGTCTCGATGCTGAGATAGCCGAGCTGGCCGGGCTGCCGAAGATTTATCCTCGCTGGGATGCCAAATATCAGGAAAACCTGGATGGATTGGACGATCCTCAACAAAAGGAGCTGTATAAAGTCTGCTGTGCCATTGCGGCGGGGGTTTACACCTTATCTGATTGCCATCACAACACATTTCGCTTCATTGAAAGCTGGATTCACGGTATCGGAACCGGCCGATTAGACATCCCCGCGCGTAAGGCCCAAACCGAAAAACAACGTCTGGGCCATATGCTGTTCGGCTATGCGCTTGGCCTGGACCGGTGGCTGATGCGTGTCCCCCTGCAATTCCTCCTTTTGGATCTCGGACACATCGACCTTGGCTTCGATCCGAGAAACAATATCGTTCGGGTTTACGCCTGTCTTGGTGATCAAAGGACTGCGGTAAAAGAGTGGCTGGCGGCCTGCCTCTGGTACAACCTGGTTCACAACCAGCAAGGTGGACTGATCCGTCACACTGACCTCATTCAGCTATGTAAGGACAAGGGTGTCACCGTTGATGGGTGGATGAATTCCGCACTTAGAAAAGGTTCATAAGATGAAGACATCTAACAAAGCCAAGGCAAAAGTCCAGATAATCGAGATGACACCGAAGGATGCGGGAAAAGTCCCGTTGTGCGGGCACAAAGATCCGAGCAATAAGGGCTACCGACACAAGTTCCAATGGATCACCAAACGCATGTCCGAAGGTTTGAAGGTGAAGATGCTCAACACGCCGGATGATGGTCTTGTAGGGTATATCGAGTACGTACCGGGTGAACGCGCATGGAGGGCCGTGAACTCTGAGAATTACATGTTCATACACTGCATATACATGGAGGCCAGGTGCAAGGGCAGAGGTTATGGCACACTCCTTATTGAGGATTGTGCGAAGGATGCCAGGAAAGCAAATATGAATGGTGTGGCGGTTGTGACACGCGAGGGTACCTTTATGGTCGGGAAGGAACTGTTCCTCAAGAACGGGTTCGAGGAGGTGGACAAGGCACTTCCGGATTTTTCACTGCTTGTGAAGAAATTCAAGAAATCTGCTCCAACACCGAGCTTTAAGGGTCAATGGGATAAGAAGCGAAAGAAATTCGGTAAGGGCCTGACGATTATAACCTCCGGTCAATGCCCTCAAAATGTGAAAATGGTCAACGATATTATCGAGATTGCGAAAAACAGATACGGAATAGAACCAAGGATAGTTGAGTATAGAAGCTACAGGCAGGCCCAGAACGCACCGTGGCCTTATGCCGTAGCCGGCCTGCTGTACGATGGCAAACTCGTTGCCGACCATACCATAAGCGGCACGAGATTTCGGCTCATCATGGAGAAAGAGCTAAAAGTAAACGCTAGGAATCGCTGCTGATTCAAACAATCGATCCAAAAACCGGCGAAGCTGTAGGCGAAGCCGGATTGGCTTTGTTTTTTCACCGCGGATTTCACAAATTGACTTGGATTTGCTATATTTACTTGTCATTAAAGAGGTTATGCTATATTGCCTATTTTAACGCTTGTCCTGAGCTTGTCGAAGGATTGGCTTTGTTTTACATTTTTTCTTCAGAATCCATAAGTTTAGGATTTCGTGCTTAGAATTTAGGATTTCCGGCCGAAGGCCGTCAAAT
>CAYVXS010000090.1:0-9043 GCA_964454885.1 uncultured Pirellulales bacterium | reverse complement strand
CGATTTTTATTCTTTACTGACTTAGCCATTCTTGAAGTCTATCTAATCCCTTGGTAATCTGTTCGAGTGAACAGGCAAAACTCAAACGAACATTATTATCACACCCAAACGGCAAACCCGGCACCAAAGCCACGTTGGCCTGATCTAAAAGTGCCTTCGCGAAGTCCATGCTTCCGGTAATTTTGGCACCATTAATATTTCGACCATAATGGCTTGAGACATCAGGGAAACAATAAAAAGCACCGGTCGGCTCGGAGCAATCCACTCCCTCGATACTATTGAGCCTCTCAGCCATATATTTGCCCCGACGCTCGAATTCCTGTCTCATTTTTTCTATAGCCTCATGAGCCGGTTCCCCCAAAGCCGCAATTGCCGCGTATTGACCGAAAGTAACGGGATTCGATGTCATGTGCGATTGAAGACGTCCCATCGCCTTGATGACTTCGAGCGGCCCGGCGGTATAGCCGAGACGCCAACCGGTCATTGAAAATGCCTTACTGAAGCCATTCAAGGTCAGTGTTCTGTTATATGCATCTTCACTCAATGCGGCAAAACTCACGAATTCGGTTTTGCCGTAAATCAGTTTTTCATAAATTTCGTCAGATATAACATAAACATTTGTGTCCTCCAGAACCTTTGCAATGGCTTTAAGCTCGTCTGGCGTATATGTAAAACCTCCGGGATTATTCGGTGAGTTTATAACCAGAATGGCGGTCTTTTCCGTAATGGCTTTCTGCAATTGTGCAGGTGTAATTTTATAACCGGTACTCTTATCAGTCTGAACGATTTTTGCACTGGCACCGGCAAGTTTTATCGTTTCAGGATAAGTGACCCAGTAAGGTGTCGGAAGGATAACCTCATCACCCGGGTCGAGCACTGCCTGCATTGCCTCGTAAACCGAGTGTTTGCCGCCTATATTAACAATTACCTGATCGGGACTGTAATTAAGGCCATTGTCCTTCTGGAGCTTATCTGCTATTGCAGATTTGAGCTGAATAATTCCCGCAGCGGCGGTATATTTTGTCTGACCTGCCTCGAGGGCCTCTATAGCTGCTCGCTTGATATATTCGGGAGTATCAAAATCGGGTTCTCCCGCACCAAAACCCACGACATCCACACCCTGAGCTTTTAATTCCTTCGCTCGTGCTGTGACGGCAATAGTCGCCGAAGCCGGAACTTCCTTAGCACGTTTACTTATTTTCATATTTATTGTCCTTACCTTTGTTAATATCGTTTAACGTAATATTAAAAACAATATAACAAAATCCGTCAAGTAAAGAAATATTCCTGATTCTCGATATTGATATCACCATAATTATCAGTATAGAGGTGAGCATTATATCTGTTGACAATAATCGACAAAACTGCTAATTTTCCCTTATGACTCGTGCTTCTCATATCGCGGTCCTGATTTGTCTGTGTTTGCTGCCGGCCGGATGCCATGCGCCGGAGAAAAAATCCCCCTGGAATGAAATGAAAATAGATGATCTTGCCCCCCAAACCGGCGACGGCCGACCACAGAATAACAAACTACAAACGATAAATTTCGACCTTCACATATATGAAGTACCGGCCGATAACATCAGGGAAATAGACGAGATACGAAGAACTCTGGATACCAGGCCGTTTCGATTCAACAGTCAGAGTGCTTTCAGCGCCAATTCATTCTCAGTTTATTTCGGACAATTGCAAACATGGAATACGGTTGCTGATTTACTGGTCATCGCCGGTGCTCAAAGAAGATCCAGGACTTCAGTTTTATTACCTGACGGACAAACCGAAGACATTACCGTAGCGGGATTCGATTACCCGTTTACCATATATTTCACTTCAAACCGCGGCACAAAGGATGGTGCTCGCATAGGACCGGGATATCTGGTAATGAGAATCAAAGCCGGCAGCTCGCCGAACCTAAACGATGCTGCCAATATCACAATCTATCCGGTTTTTTTAGTACCGGTTGGAAATGCCATTTCTCAAATAGACGAACGTATAAAACTACGAGAATTCCCTTTTACGACCGCCGCCTTCGGACTGAATATGAGTCCAGGTGATTTTATATTTTTGTCTCCGGAAGAATATGTCACTGATAACTCGTCGTTAGGCGGCATTTTTTTTAACAATCCCAAAGGCAGCATGTTCTTTCAAAAAGACAAGCATAAACCACCGGAGTTTAAACCATCCTTTAGAGTATATATGCTCACATGCACCGCGATTATAGATTGACTTTCGTATGTCAAACCCAACAGTGACATTGACTCAATGCAGTGATTACGGTAATCATAAAATCGCCGAGTCGATAGAAAAACATTTTTCCGGCCTCGGCGGTCTCGATAAATTCGTTCGACCGGGTGATATCGTCCTGCTTAAACCGAACTTCATCGCTCCCAAATCCCGGCATCATGCCACTCAGACGGATCCGGCAGTCATTATCGAGACGGCCAGACTGTTAAAAGATTTTGGGGCAAAACCTTTCATCGGCGATTCGCCGGCATGGAGCAACGTATATACCTGCGTCAAGGCACTGAAACTACAGGAACCGCTAAGGAAAATGTCCGTGCCGGTAAAGCAGCTCGATAAACCGAGAAAATGCCGGATAGGCGCTGAAAGTACTACCGTATGGATAAGCTCCCATGCTCTCGATGCGGATGTGATTATCAATTTGCCGAAGTTCAAATCACATCAGCAGTTGGTAGCCACATTCGCAGTAAAAAATATGTTCGGTTGCGTCAGCGGCAAGCGGAAGGCCCTCTGGCATTTCCTAAAAGGAAAAAACGCATATGATTTCTGCCGGTTGCTTCTCGAAATATATCAATACCTGAAACCCGCATTAACAATTATCGATGCCGTAATTGCAATGGACGGTCCCGGTCCAATCAACGGCAGAGCAAGACCTTTCGGATGGCTTATCGGCGGAACGGACCCGATAGCCTGTGAGACAATCTGCGCCAAGCTGGTCGGATTGGAACCACAAGACTTACCTGTTATAAAAACGGCGGAAAAAATGGGATTCGGCTGTTCAAATCCGTCAAATATTGAAATATCCGGTGATGACTTCCCAGAGCAGATTTGCATGGATTTCCAGTTGCCGGAAATGATCCCGATCAGATTCACGCTGCCACACGTTTGCAGAAGCATTTGTAAACAGGGCTTTCTTATTGCAAAAACAACCATAAAAAAACTGTCGAATAGGAGATTTTAATCGAATGTATTTAAATATCGGCCGTTAACCAGTCGATTTCTCTTAGGGAATTAATTAAACCTAACTCAAAATAATCATATGATGGCAAAATCCAAACAGGGCAATTATCGAGAACCGGAGAAGAGAAAATCGATCATAATCCGTCTGGTCGCCACATTTCTGATATTCACTACAATTGTCTGCATCATTGCATCTCTTGAATGCATAAATCATTGGTCAGATCAGTACACCGGCTATCAAAATAACCCAAATTTTAGCACATTCAACAGGACAAACTGGGCAAAGAGAATGGATTTTCCCGGTCTGCCGAATTTTTATAAGGTCTCGGACGACCTTTACCGCGGAGCACAACCAACAGCACAGGGAATGACACAACTGAAGAAACTCGGTATCAAAACAATCATCAACCTGAGATCCATCCGCTCGGACCGCGACGAGCTTGGTGATACCAAATTGGCGTATGAGCATATTAATATGACGACACTGGATTTTGAAAATGAAGACATTGTTCGCTTTTTGCAAATTGTCACCGACAGCAATAGCACGCCGGTCTTTGTTCACTGTCAATACGGAGCAGACCGAACGGGATTAATGTGTGCAATTTACCGAATTGTCGTCCAGAGCTGGAGTAAAGACGAAGCTATTGCGGAAATGACCGGAGGCGGATTCGGATTTCACAAGATATGGATGAATCTCGTGGGTTATATCAAAAAGCTGGATGTCGATGGAATTAAGAAAAGTGCCGGCATAAACAAGTAGATTATTCTTGGTTCGAAGAAAAGACAACATCTTTACCATCAAATACCGGCCCGTCTTCGCAACACATCCTGTAAACAGTTTCATTAGAGCCGGGAACTCTGCATTCAATTGCACAACTCTGGCACAGACCGATTCCACAGGCCATTCTCCGCTCCATACTAATCTGGCAGTCTATTTTTTTATCGGCGGCGATTTCGGTTACTTTGGCCAGCATCTCTTCCGGCCCGCAACTGTAAATAATTATCTCATTAGCGGCCGATTCGGTTTGTTCAAGCCACTCGGTAAGACAATCGGTTATGAAACCTTTATGCCCGGTCGAACCGTCATCTGTCGCCACGATTGACTCGAAGCCGTATTGCGCAAATTCCCTTAAAGAAAATCCCAGTTGTTGTGATACCTCGTCTATTCTTCCTTCGAAGGGTAATGCTGTTTTTGTTTTTGCACCGACAAAAACGATTACTTCGATATCCTTGTGATCGGCCGCGAGAACCTTGGCCAAATGTTGTAAAGGCGGAGTTCCCATCCCACCTGCCGTCAAAAGTGCGTATTTTTTGTTCTCTGGAATCCAAAATCCGTTTCCCAAAGGCCCGATGACATTGAGAGAATCGCCGACTGATAATGTAGTCATCCGTAATGACGCGGGGCCGACGATACAATAAAGGATATCTGCGAAGGTTTTATCACCATGGATGCTAACGTCTGTAAAACTAAAAGGCCTTCTCAGGAGAATATTGCGACCGGATGAATCCGCCAAATCAGGAGGTATTTTCTCGGTGTCCGGCAAGGCTGTGCCGGTTAAATCCAGCTCGGCAAATTGCCCCGGCTTGAAACCTGCAAATGCCTTAGCCCCGTCTCCTGAAAATGTGAGCTTGAGCTTGCCGAACTGTGAACCAATTTGTTTATTGGCCGATACAACAGCTTCGAAAACTCCCCTGGCCGATTTGCTTGCTTCCGACATAAATGACTGCGATCCTTCCTAAAGTAATCCTTCAAAAACCTTGACACCGTCCACTACCTTGCAGACGTGTACGGCATATTTTTCGGCGAAATCGGGACGACTTCGGGGATAACCGCATTCGACGGCTTTTTTAACCGTCTCGACGCTCTCCGGTCTCACCAAAGCTCCCGAGGCACCTTTGTCACCCCCACCGAGCATCCGCTCACCCAAAACTCCCGGCACTGTTCTGACAAGGTCACACATCGTTTCCAGCTCGGGTCCGGATATCTTATAATCGTCCCGCAGTCCGACTCCGTCCTCACGGAATATTCGCCCTACTGTGACAATATCACCGGACTTCCACGCGTCAAGCATTTCATAAAACCGCTGCTGTGCCCCGAAAATATATTTTAGCCGATCACATAAATCCGGGTGACTCTTGTCGAACTGTCCCATGATTTTCTCATAAACCTTTTGTTCCCTGATATCGGCCAGACAGGAAATATCGTAACCGGCTTTTTGCAGTATCGAGACCAGATCTTCACACTCGCTTCGACGAACCTTGTAGGTAGATTTTTCCAGACCGGGCCTTTCCGTCCCTGTGTCCATAACGACGATTCGAAAATCTTCCGCTTTTTCTCCGAGCCGCACGTAATCGACGGACCTTTTCGCGGGATTGTAATATGTCCCCATACCCTCTCGTGCGAACAGTATCATAATCTGGTCGAGCTTGCCGCATGGCGAGCCGATGTAATCGTTCTCGACCGCCTGGGCCAGATCGACAATATCCATTTTGTCTTCCAACTCGATATTGTTGGCATCGAACAGCGAGAGAATCAGGTTGAGGCTCAAAGACGCCGACCGGCTCATCCCCCCGCCGGGAATATTACCGTAAATGACTCCGTCGATTCCCTGCGTAAGCTTGTGACCTTCACGGTTGAGAATATAATCGACACCGTACGGAAACCGCCCCCATGTATGAGCCGTTTTTTCGGATTTCGGTTCGGGGACATTTCCAAGCTCGAACTTGATAACTCCGTCGTCGGGAAAATTGCCGCTAAAGAGTCTGACCTTGTCCGTACCGTTTGGTTTATACGCCATCCAGATGAACCTGTCTGTTCCGACGCCGAACAGTTCTGTCCCGTTATAGTCGCCGTGCTCGACACCAAGACAGAACCGGGATGATGTCCGCCGTATTTTGCCGCTTTTAATATCGATGCCGTTCTCTTTGGCGAACTTTAGGATTTTATCCAAAGCCGCCTGTCCTTCTTTTGTCAAATCCATCTTAAATCTCTGATTAAAAGTTCACTTTAACAATATATGGCGCTAAACGCATACCGAGATTCTACCAGAATACAATATACAAAGCGATGGTCAAAAGTATGACAAACACACTGAAGTATACAGAACCCTTCGACCAGTTCAGCTCAATCTTCGTCTGCTCCGGCAATTTAATTATCTCTTTTAGTGGATCGACGATTGTCACCACCGCAAGAACAGCAGCTATCGCTCCAACGGTGATTGCCATGCGGTTCAGGAATGCCATGTCGGACCAGCCGAAGAACAATATCCCGTAGATAATCGGGCTTAAAACAAGGCCCAGAACTCCGCAATACCTCGGTGTCCTTTTGACGAATAATCCGAACAAAAATATTGTCAAAACGCCCGGTGAAACGAATCCCTGAAATTCCTGAATGAATGCAAATGCGCCCTTGAATCTCGGATTAGCCAGAACCGGCGCAATCAGGCAACCGATAACAACGCCTACCGGCACACAACATCGACCAACCCAGACCAGCACTTTCTGTGCAGCGTTTTTGTTAAACCATTCCCTGTAAATATCCATTGTGAAAATAGTCGAAGCGGCGTTCAGCATGGATGCCAGGGAGCTAATAACAGCTCCCATCAGAGCAGCTAAAACAAATCCCCGTACGCCGTTAGGCGTTAGATATCGAATCAGCAGTGGAAAAGCACCATCGTAATCATAACCCACCAGTTCCTGCTGGACTTCAATGTCAGGGTGACTTTTATCGACACCAACGAGCAGTGCTGCATTGTTTGCCGCCAGATTCTGTCCTGCCGGAACAGGCTTACTCAGCTTAGCGGCGTTAAACGCGAGTATCTCAGAGGCAAGCTGTGGTTCTAATTGTGCGAAGTCACTGTTAAAAGGAATGACCATATTCGACTGACCCGGTGCAGCTTTTGCCTGTTCGAACGCTTCCAGAACCGGTTTGTTGAACGCTTCCTGGGTCATTGCTTCTTCCTGCATTTTCGAGCTGTAAAGCGTAAAAGCAATAATTCCGGGAATGCAGACAATAAATGGAATAATTAATTTCAGGAAAGCGGCAAAGACAACTCCACGCTGTCCTTCGCGAAGTGAATGAGCGCCGAGCGTTCTCTGCATGATATACTGGTTTAATCCCCAGTAGTAAAAGTTCGGAATCCAGATACCTAAGAGCAGAGCCGTCCATGGCAAGAAAGTGCTCGATCGAGGAAGCACCATGTGCATATTAGCATTTTTAAGGGCCATGAACTTTTCACCGAACGTGGCCCCGTCCCCCAAACCGAGTGACGTATTCACTGCGGCGACATTTATTCCTTCGAAACTACCCGGATCGTCCAGCGCCTTGAACGACAGCACCATAATAATCGCGCCGCCTACTATCAGGGCCGAACCTTGTATCAAATCCGCCCATGCGCAGGCCTTCAAACCACCGGCGGCGACATAGACACCGGCAAGAATTCCGACAAACCATGACAGAGTCGTGATATTGATTGGAATTCCCATCAATTCTTCTTTGAACAATGGGTTCAAAGTCTTGGCCCCAAGATAGATAACCGTCGGGATTGTCACCCCCATATAAATTATTACCATCAGAAGTGACATCACCAGACGGGAAGTATGATTGAATCGATATTCCAGGTATTCCGGTATTGTAAAAATTCCGCTTTTGAGGAATTTCGGCAGAAAGAAAAAAGCTACTACAACAAGCGTAATTGCAGCGATCCATTCATAGCTGGCTACAGCCAGGCCGATTGATTTCATCGCCGCCTGACCGGACATTCCCACGAACTGCTCGGCCGAAATATTCGCCGCGATTAGTGAAAATCCTATCAACCACCATTTCAGACCGCGGCCGGCCAGGAAATAATCTTCACTGGTCTTTTCCTTGCGGCTCTTGAACAGGCCAACAGAAATGACACAGATAAAAAATACCACCAAAATCCCAAGGTCTAATCCGCTTAATTCCATTTGTGGACTCCTTAACTGAAACCTTCCCTGCCTTTATATTTTTCTTACCTGGTTATCTGAATTTCACTTACTTCACTGTTTTAAAAAACAATAACTTGAAATTATAATGAATTAGCCGGTATCTGCAATAAAATACAAATGTGAGCAAATTGAATTCATTTTACACCAAGGCTGCTCAAAGTCTCTAATGATTCCCCGGTCAATGTCTCAAGGGTATCGATTACTACAGGGATATGTGTATATGCCGGTCCGCCGCCCATCATTACCGCCACGGACGTCGCATCGAGAATCTGCTCTTTTGTTGCTCCCGCATCGAGGCATTTCTTCACGTGCAGTTTGATACATGGTTCGCATCGAATCGCCACCCCTATCGCTACGGCGATAAATTCTTTCTCTAATACGGTGATGGCTCCATCGCCCATAACCTTGGAAAATAAACCGCTGAAGCCGTTGATCATATCGGGAGTTTCCTCTTTCATTTTCGCCGCATCGTTCTTGAACTTCTCGAAGAATTCCTTGATTTCCTGTGACATCTTTCTAAGTTCCTTTCAAATATAGTTTTACGTTTTCTTAAATACTACGGTAGAATCCTAATTATATCCCCTGTTGTTCCAACTGCAAGAAGATAGATATATAAAGGTCGATTAATATAGCAAGCCGTACAATGTATAATTACAAATAAATTGCCTCGAATCCCAATTTACTAATAAGTGACTGTCAAATATTTACGATAAATACACTGAGTATATTGCCAACGGAGGTATTGTCTCAAAATAGTTTTATACATGACCTGGGACATAGTTTATTGAGGTCTCATAACAGGGAGCTTATAAAGACTATTTTAATGGCTAAAAATGCTATAATATCAGCAGAAACAGGGATAGAGGGACTG
>CAYVXS010000089.1:574-9079 GCA_964454885.1 uncultured Pirellulales bacterium | reverse complement strand
CTCCGGCAAGTCTAGGTGCAGCATCCCGTTTTTTATCCGCCGCCCTTCAATTGCCATGCTGAGTGTCTTCATGTCATTGAGCAGCTTGACAACTTCCGGTCTGAATTCCTTTGTATGACCTTTAAGAATACTGTCGGCTTGCCTATATGTCAGACGCTGGGTTGAACGGATAATACTGTCTGCAAAACCACGGGATATGATTCTGGCATTCTGGTCGTAAGTGATATACACACTTTTGGTAAAACGTTTTTGGTCCGGCTGAAGACTGCATATGCCGTTGCTGAGAACCTCCGGCAGCATGGGAATTGTTTTGGCCGGCAGGTAGGCGCTGTTGCCGCGGTCTTTGGCCTCGATATCCAGCGGAGAATCGGCTGTTACGAAGGTGCTGACATCGGCGATATGAACACCCAGTACCCAGTTACCGCCGGAATCTTTTTCGAGGCTGATTGCATCGTCGAAATCTTTCGCATCAGGCGGGTCGATTGTAATAATTATTTTGTCCGTGATGTCCTGACGGTTGTTTTTATCATCCGGATTAAAATCCGCCGCGGCCTTGCGGGCCTGCTCGATGCAATCGGCATTGAATTGGCCCGGCAGGTGATACTGGTGGATAATCGATTTTATCTCGGTATCGTATCGCCCCGCTTTGCCGAGCACCTCGATGATGACCCCGCGAGCCAGGTATTTCTCGGTAGGATAGGTCAGTATTTCGATTAATACCTTGTCCTTCTCCCTTGCTCCTTTTGCACTGACATCATCGACTGAAATCGGCTCGAAAAAACTCGTTCCGTCCGGCTGAACGAGCCAGCCCTCGGAATGTTTGACCAATACACCCACGAACCTGTCCTGCGCCCGTTCGAGGATTTTAATAATTTCGCCGCTGAACTGCATTTGCCCGCCGCGTTTGCCCTTCCTTTTGACTTTCGCGATAACAGTATCGCCGGTCATCGCCTCGGTGGTGGCATCCGGGGGGATAAACAAATCCCCGTGTGTATTGGCCTGCCGCGGTATAACAAAGCCGAATCCCCTGGGATTGGCCCTGAATGTCCCTATGATTTGGCCGGACAGCGAAGGAAGACTAATCAGATTTTTCGCTCCTATAACGACATGACCGGCCCGGCGAAGATTCTCGAAAGCATCCTTGAAATGCGGATAATCTTCCGGTCCGACACCCAAAGCTTTAGCCAACTGGCCGAGTTTGAGCGGCTCGTAATCACTGTGCTTGAGCAGCTTGATTATCCTGTCTTTATATACTTCCGCCACTTGTCAAAGTCTTTCCGTAAAAATATAGTTTTTGTTATTATAACTTCCGCTCGTTGTTTATAAAGAAGGAAAAAAGAATTGTATTAACAGGTGCATTTTGCCTTTTTAGAGATTTTTAATAATTTAATGATTCGCTTTTCATCAATGTCTTTCAACGAAAATATTTTTATATGCCGCATTGTTTTGCCTTTTCCTTCGAACAGGTTTATTTCTTTTTGCGACAGACTGTTTATAGCAAATCCCATATTTACATGGTCTTTCAGGGCGACAATATAGAATCTGCTTCCATAAAACGGCACACCCGCCCATATCCTCTCTTCAATCTTTGGAAATGTTCTTACTATAATCTCACGCAGCCTTAGGCAGATTTCCTTCTGCAGTAATTTTTGCTTCTTTATATATTTTTCGACTTCTTTGTCCATATTTTCAATTCCCCTGTTACATTTTCATTAGATAATCAAATGCCCTCTCGGCTCAAAACTGTCTTAATTTCTTTCAATGTGATTATATAAACGATTGCGCATAACAAACAGGTAAATAATCTGAGTGCGATATTATTTATTGAAATGCAGGAGCGAAGCGGAGGATACCGAAGAAAACGAATATGAATCAGCCCTTCGACTATTCTACACTTCGCTCAAAATAAAATTCACCTGCCGCATTGAGTCACAAGTTAATGACCAGAAGTGGCAAGTATATAAAGTTTAAGATTGTTTTGCCTTGAGGGCGTTAAGCTTTTTTGCCAGTCTGGATTTTTTTCGTGCGGCAGTCTTTTTGTGCATGGTGCTTGTCGATGCGGTTTTGTCCAGTTTCTTTGTTACCAGTCTTAGCTGTTCGGTCGCCGCCGAAACATCGCCTTTTTCCAGCGACTCTTCGTAATGCTTGATCTGTGTTTTAACCTGGCTTTTGCGCGCCCGGTTTATTGTCCTGCTCTTTGTGTTTTGTCTGGCTCTTTTCTTAGCCTGTAACGAACGTGCCACTATATTCTCCTAAAAACTAATATTTTATTTCTCAATATTCACTGAGAGGTTGATTCTGTTTCACTACTTCTTAGTCTGTCAACACGTTGGCTGACGTCCTTGTATGTAAAATCGGTCTGAGCGATTTTACGATATACATCCAGGGCTTCCTGCGTTTTGCCCTGCTGCTCATAAGCCAGTGCAAGATTATACCGTAATTCCTTGCCGATTGCATCATCTTTTAATTCGTATAAATTTATTGCCTTCGTATATACGTCAACCGCATCCGCCAGCCAGCCCTTTTTGAAAAAGCAGTAGCCTATCTGGTTCATCGACGCAATCTTTCGCCTCGGGTCCTTCTGGGCCTGCTGAAACAGGGGAATAGCCTCGTCATACTGCTCATTCTTGACCAGATGTCTGGCATATTCATATTTTAGCCGCAGATTGGTCGGATAATTCTGCGTACAGAGCTCATAGTGCTCCATCTCGGTATCTTCAAGTTTCGCTGTTAGTTTTTCGACTTCTACCAGGGTCTGCTGATCGCCGGGATTTGTTTCGAGAGCGGATTTCGCCTGTTGTATTTTCCTTCTAAGCTGCTTAATCCTGAGCTCACCGGCCCGTTGTTTGAAGCTAAAATCGTTTTTAGCTTCATAAGTACGTTCCAATAAAGCGATTGCGTCATTCTCGTCATTGTCGTTATCCATTTCCGACAGCGCGTTGGCCAAATCAAAAATATTCGCCGGCAAGTCCGGACTCCGGGCTATTTTTTTTCTGGCGTCTTCGAGGGCCTTGACTCGATAATCCTCTGTTTTTACAACGCCGGCCTGGGAATGAAGTTTTTCCTGTTCTTCGCGGTCTTTAATGGCTTTGCGAAAATCCTCCTCCGTTTCATATTTACCTCTGGCCATTGTCAACTCGGCAGAGAGATTTTTATACTCATCGGCCAATTCTTTATCATGTGGTTTAATCCGGACAATATGCTGGCAGGCCGCAACTGCTTTATCAAACTCACCAATGGCCTTATAAGAATTCTTGAGCAGGATATATGTTTGCAGCGAAGGTTTTTCGGCGGCATTATTCATCTGGAAGATCAAATTGGCAATCCAGTGTGCAACTTTATTATAACCACCGGCCACCGCTGCTTTTAACATCGCCTCGGCATAAGGCAAATGGTCCGGGTCCTTGGCAAAAAGAAATTCGGCATTGAGCATCTGATCGAGGGCATTTTTCCCCCCCAATCGTTTTACTTTCTCCATCATCGAAGGTTTTTTACCGCCCTCTCCCCGTCGACGCAGAGCTAACTCAAAAAGTGACAAATGACCCTGCTCAAGCGCTTCCGGATCATAGCGCAGACCTTCTATATACATTTCTACTGCATAATCAAAATTTTTCCTCTCGGCTACTTGTATCGCTCTGTCAAAAAAAGCCTTTGCCTTCGCCGACCCGAGGTCATTTTCTTCCTGCATATTTACACCAACTCTGTGCTCGATTCCATTTTGTAATCCGCTTATCGTAGCCATAAGCGATGATTTGTCAATAAATATTTACTTGTCGGCCGCCCCGGGCTGTGCTATAAAGGAAACCTTGTATCCTATATCATTGTTTTAGGTAATTTAAACATTTTATTGAGAGAACGATATGATTAATGCGCTTGAACAATACGATCCGCAGATTTGTGAATTGATCAGACAGGAATCGGCCCGCCAGAGCGGCTGTATCCGCCTGATACCCTCGGAAAATTACGTTTCCAGGGCCGTTATGATGGCCAGCGGCAGTTGCCTGACCAACAAATACGCCGAAGGATACCCGGGAAAACGATATTATGAGGGCCAGCAGGTGACCGACCTGATCGAAAGAACAGCCCAGGAAAGGGCGAAAAAATTATTTAAGGCCGACCACGCCAATGTTCAGCCATATTCCGGTTCGGTAGCCAATTTAGCCGCTTATGCAGCTTTGATTGAACCCGGTGATACAATTATGGGAATGTCTCTTTCACACGGCGGACACTTGACGCATGGCTGGAAAGTATCGCTGACAAGCAAGTTCTACAATTCTGTTCCATACACAGTGAATGAAAAAACATGCAGGCTGGATTTCGACTATATTCGGGAATTAGCCAAAAAGCACCGACCGAAAATTATCATCTCCGGCGCCACAGCGTATCCGAGAGCAATTGATTTCGAAATATTCGGCCAGATTGCAAAAGAAGTCGGTGCATATCTGGTCAGTGATATCGCTCATATCGCGGGTCTTGTTGTCGCCGGCTTACATAAAAGCCCTGTGCCTTACGCAGATATAGTCTCGACAACGACACACAAAACCCTCCGCGGTCCTCGCGGCGGAATGCTGCTGTGTAAACAGGAACATGCAAAGAACGTTGACAAAGCGGTCTTTCCCGGCCTCCAGGGCGGTCCACACATGCATACATTAACTGCAATCGCAGTGGCAATGGCCGAAGCCGATACTCCCGAGTTTGTGGCCTATGCCAAACAAATCATTAAAAATGCCAAAGCTTTAGCGGACAAGCTAATGGAATATGGCTTCAATCTGGTCACCGGCGGTACGGATAATCACCTGATCCTGATCGACCTGAGAAACAAAAACATCCCTGGCAAAAAAATGGCCAAGGCGCTTGACAGGGCCAGAATTGTCACCAATTACAACACCATCCCCGGTGACCCAGCCCCGCCTATGAATCCCAACGGTGTACGCTTAGGGACACCTGCTATTACCACTCGTGGTATGAAAGAGTCCGAAGCGAAGAAAATTGCCGAGTTTATCAACAAAGTGGCTGAGAACATAGATGACGATGCAGTCATTGAAGAAGTTGGTAAAGATGTGCTGTTGCTTTGCTCGCAGTTCCCTGTGCCGGAACATTTCATCATTCCATCTAAAAACAACGTTTAGTGAATATATAAAAGTAATAAAAACGAAAAGAGGACCTGTTTTCCATACATGTTCTCTGCGCTAATTTTTAAAAATAATTTTTTATCAATATCCTACCGACGAGGAACGTCTTACACACAGTAAACTTGACTTTTCATACTGTGGTTAGAGACCAGAGGAACCGGAAATGAAGGTTCTGTTATGCGACAGTAATCTTGTCTACGGGGGCCGGATGGGGGTTTTGTCAACTCTTTACTCGATTTTACTTTTTATAACGCGTGCTTGAGTTACGTTTAAACGAAGGGAGACTTAAATGCTGCAGGCAAAAGACATTATGACTAAGGAAGTGGTTGTCGTCTGGCCGGAAACATCGGTAAAAGAAGTATTGGAACTTATGCTGGCAAACGAAGTCTCCGGCATACCTGTAGTCGAACGAGATATGAAGCTGGTCGGAGTTGTTACAGAGAAAGATTTACTCAGGCTTTTTTTCGAACCGGGAAGTATCGGGAAAAAGACAGTTAAAGAATTTATGACACAACCAGTGGTACACTTTGATGAAAATGAGAATATCGAGGATATTTGCCAGTGTCTGAATACGGTTCATTTCAGAAGAGTGCCTGTGACAAAAGATGATAAATTAGTCGGTATTGTCAGCAGACCTGATGTCATCAGATATATTCTCTCTATAGACCGTCGGGAGGTAAATGTATAATAAAACTGAGGGTTAGATTTAGAATCGTAACCTGTATATCCTGCGGACACGCCTGATAATGTGGAGCATTTTAAAGCACCTATTCCAGAGAAACTTTTTGTAGAACACAAGGCGATATCGATAAAAGAGCATTTTTTATCGTCTTGCATATAATGAAGAATTTTTGATACGAAATGAAGTTGCATTATCAGTCTTTTTTTGTGAAATATTTATTTATATACTGTTTATAACCAACCTAAATGAAGATTTTCGGTTTTTTTATGTGTAAGCAAAAAGGATTCACACTAATCGAGCTATTAGTTGTTATTTCCGTTATTGCGCTATTGATGTCAATCCTGATGCCGGCGTTAAACCGTGTAAAGTCACAGGCCAAGACCGTTGCCTGTCAGGGCCGGCTGAAACAGTGGTCATATATTTTCGCGATGTACACCAATGATAACAACGGATATTTTCATGACCGCCCCTTCGGCGACCAATACGAAAAGATGTGGCCGCAATTCTATCGGCCATATTACAACGAACCCCAAATGCGTTGCTGCCCGGCTGCTCAAAATCCGGACATAAATACAGGGGTAAACGCTACCTGGGGCACGAAGTATAATTCAGATCCAGACTGGGGCTGGGGGGGGACTTGGACTCCCGAAGAGGGCGATTACGGCAGCTATGGTTTCAATCGGTATGCCTTGAATAAAGAGGGACCTGAATACTGGAGAAAAACGAACGAAAAACATGCTGATGAAGCCCCTGTTTTTGTGGATTGTCTTTATGTAGCGCTGAATCCGACTCCCAATGACTCACCTCCTCAAATTGAAGCCGCCCGATCAAGCTCGAGTCAAATGCAGTTCTCATGCATCGATCGTCACGCTCAGAATATTAACGGCTTGTTTTTAGATTTTTCTATCAGAAAAATCGGGCTCAAGGAACTTTGGACCCTCCGCTGGAGTAAAACGTACGATACCGCCGGTGTCTGGACCACTGTCGGCGGTGTACGACCGGAAGACTGGCCCCCCTGGATGCAAACCTTTAAAGACTATTAATAAGAAGAAAGCAGTACCCGGGAATCCGGTTGAATCTGTCATTTCTAACTCATTTTTGCACCATGAGCAAGGGTAATTCCCTCTATACAACATTTCTCCATTCGCGACAAAAGGTCACATTAAACTCGGTTGGTTTAACATATGCATGCTTGAAGATTGACGCTAAGTGGCGCATCGATTAATGTATAAGCCGAAGGTTTAACTGGTAATCTTTTGGATCTGGAACAAATGAACGAGCATACGGAATTCGATATTGTAGTTATTGGCGGCGGAATTGTGGGGCTGGCCTCGGCCTACAAAATTACACTGAGTCATCCGAATATCCGGCTCGCAGTATTGGAAAAAGAAGACAAGCTTGCAGCCCATCAGACAGGGCACAATTCCGGTGTAATCCATTCAGGCCTGTACTATAAGCCAGGCTCGAATAAGGCAAAAACCTGTGTCAAAGGACGCAAAGAGCTTGTCACTTTTGCCAAAAAACATCGAATCCCGCACGAGATTTGCGGTAAAATCATTGTCGCGACAAAACAGAAAGAGCTGTCTAACTTTGAAAGAATTTACAATAACGGCCGCCAGAATAAAATCGAAGGGATAGAAAAAATCACACCCGAGCAAATCAGGGAAATCGAGCCTTTCTGCGAGGGCATCGCCGGTATTCGCGTGCCATGTACGGGAATTATTGATTTCGTGAAAGTGGCGGAAAAATTAGCCGAATTAATTGTGACAAAAGGTGACAGTAACAAGGTATTAACCAATCACGAAGTCACAGGATTCGACAAGCACGATTTTTATACCAACGTACTGACAAACAAGAGGAATCTCTCCACAAAATATATTATCAATTGTGCCGGTTTGCAGTCCGACCGAATAGCTCAAGCAGACGGAGTCTCATCGGGCGTAAGAATCGTACCGTTTCGGGGGGATTATTACGAACTAATAGAGCAGGCCAAAGAAAAGGTCAAAGGCCTGATATACCCGGTACCGGACCCGAAATTTCCTTTCTTAGGCGTTCACTTTACCCGCACCGTCGAAGACACGGTCGAGTGCGGACCAAACGCTGTCTTTTCATTCAAACGAGAAGGCTATGGTAAAACCGACTTTAACCTCGCAGACACATGGAACGCCTTGTCATATCGCGGGACTTTGAAGATGTTTCTAAAAAACTTACGATACGGCCTGAGCGAATATGCCCGGGCATTTTCACGGAAATTATTTCTCCGCAGTCTGCAAAGATTGATTCCAACACTCCAGGATGAGGATATCAAGCCGCTAAAATCGGGTGTGCGGGCACAGGCGATTGGGCGAAACGGCAAATTAGTCGATGATTTCAAGATAGAAAGAAGAAAAAATTCCATTCATGTCTTAAACGCGCCGTCCCCCGCCGCGACGGCTTCATTAGCCATCGGCGAGTATATTAATGAAATCGCCACCGAACAATTTAAGCTCAAGGATTAGGACCCCGGGATATGGTAGATATAAAGAATAAAGATTATATTGTTGTAGTGCAGTGTCACATCGTCAAGGAACGCTGCAGCGGATATTACTGCGAGAAAGCGTTCAACGAACGTACCGGTGGTTTTGCAGATTATCCCAAAGAGAAATCTTATCGTATAATGAATATGACCTGCGGCGGCTGTTGCGGCCGGGC
>CAYVXS010000089.1:0-564 GCA_964454885.1 uncultured Pirellulales bacterium | reverse complement strand
CGTACATCGCAAGCTCAGCCTGCTGACCCGTAGGATAAAAAAGGATGAAGGAATGGAAAAAGACAGAATCGTTGTGCAATTATCTTCATGTATTACGAAAGACAATTTCCATGCCCCGCCTTGCCCGCATCTGGATTATATTAAGAGCCTGATTGCAAAGCTCGGGCTGGATGTTCGCGAGGATACCTTTGTTAGTGATAAATCAGAGAAGCGGCGAAAAGCCGGCCTTTACAGCACCGACAAAAATATCGCTTAAATGAAAACCTGATGCTCTGATAAAGAAATAAAAAATGAAAGCCAATAAAGAAAAAGATCAGCGCCAAAAAATAAAATACTCGTTCCTGAAGATATTAACAGGCTCGGATTTGTCCCGACGAAGGTTGCCCTTTATGGTAATCGAGAGCGTAAACACCGGCCCGGTCATCTGGCTGACCGGCTGCATTCACGGCGACGAAGTCACCGGGATAGTAACAATCCAGGAGGTCTTCAAAAAAATACAAAGGCAGCCGTTGCGAAAAGGAACCATCTACGCGTTCCCGTTAATGAATCCCATCGGTTTCGAAG
>CAYVXS010000088.1:0-9150 GCA_964454885.1 uncultured Pirellulales bacterium | reverse complement strand
CCTGCTGTATTGTCCTTTGAGCCTCGGACGATATATATCCAATACAAAATTAATCGCGGTCTCGACTCCGAGAAGAATAAGTATCCCCAGAATCACGACTGATATGATATTTAAGAGATAGCCTAAGTTAAACAGATGCACAAGAGATAATATTATTGCCAAGATAAAAGACAAAAGGGCCGCCCCAAGCATAGAGCTACCGCCGGCCCTTAACGGTTTAAATTGCGGCTGAGCCGACATACCGGTGGCATAGCGAGAGAGCAAAAAGCTGACAAATGCCATCGCCGCTAAAAAAATTGCACAAAGCAATGGTTGTTTTATATCTTCCTTTGGGCTTGATTTAAGATCACTGAGTAAAAACAATCCGACGGCAATCTGGTAGATTGCAATAAGCGCAGAAAATATGGGGATAAACCATTTCTCAATGATCTCGAGTCTTCGCTGAGCAACGGAAAAGAGTGCCGTCTGCTCGGTTTTAGCCTGAAAGATTGTGGATGCCTTTTCGTCTCTTGCCAACAGGCTCATATTGAGCTTTTCCTGCTCGGCCAAAAAACGCTGATGGAACTGTATGCACAGGACGAACCAAATCAAGGCTACAGAAAGAATAAGCCAGCCAACCGCAGAGATTGCGAAGATGCCGCTCCATCGGCCTAAGAAAAAGGTAATTCCAAAAAAGAGAACGCTCAAAATCAAAGATACCAAAGCTATATGTTCCGGGCGCTTGGAAGATTCTGTCATTTGTATTCCAACCTTATTTTTTTGAACAAAAATACCCTAAACAAAGTATTTGTACAATGCATGAATATCCTGTACTCTACAAAAAGCTCGATTATAAGTTGTGTAATATAACGTCAAATGATATTTTGGTATAGGAACAATTGTGAAAAAAATTCAGTCCTCTGGCCAAAAAAGAATATCAACGTCCAGACACAGAACAAAAGTTTGGCGTACCGGCGGTGAAAGATGAATAAGTTATTTACAATAGCAAAAAATACTTTCATAGAAATCATAAGGCAACCGATTTATGCCGTCATTATTGTTTCTGCCCTGCTTTTACTTTTCATAAGCCCGTCGCTGACGATGTACACAATGAGCGACGATAATAAGCTCTTACGCGAGATAGGCTTATCTACGTTATTTCTCGCAAGCTTGTTCATTGCAATATTTTCCGCTTCCAGCGCTGTGAATGAGGAGATAGAGAACAAAACAATTACAACCGTCCTCAGTAAGCCGATACAACGTCCGATATTTATTATCGCGAAGTTTATTGGTGTAGCAGCAGCGGTAATACTGGCTCATTATATTTGCACTATTGCCCTGTTGATGGCAATCAGACACGGCGTGCTCGAGACAGTCAGCGATACCCACGATTGGACAGTCCTGGGTGCCGCCGGCTTCATACTTGTGGCCACAATTCTGCTAAGTGCCTTTTTTAACTATACTTATGATTGGAAATTTACCTCAACCGCAATCGTTTTAGCCGCTATTTTCGCCACATTAAGTATAGTGTTTTTATCTGTTATCGATCGTAACTGGCAGTTCAATCCAGCCAAAAACGGTATCAACACAGTCGATATATACGGCTCCGTATTATTGTTGATGGCTGCGTTAATAATTGTGGCCCTTGCGGTGGCATTATCAGCAAGGTTTAATATCGTGGTGACGCTCTCCGCCTGTATGGGAATCTTTTTCTTAGGCCTTGTGAGTGATTATGCGTTCGGCAGATCTGCAGAATCACATTTATGGGCCAAAATAGGAAGATATCTGGTGCCTAATTTGCAGATTTTCTGGATTTCTGATGCCATCTATGAAGGCAGCGACGTTCCCTTGAAATACATCCTGATAAGCGCTTCTTATGCCCTGTGTTATACTATAGCTATCCTGGCATTAGCTGTCGCTTTATTCCAGCGTCGTCAGGTAGGCTAATCCCAAGTTTTTATACCCATCTTAACAAGGATTTGAATTTCCGGGATATCGTATATCACTCTTTCGGATATCATTTTTTCCCGTCGCTTCCTTTTTGCAACAGAACAGTACGGCTGCTTCTAACATAAGGGTGGTCGATGACCATAAATCCATTGCTTTTAGCAATGGAAACGGTCGTTTCAAAATCCTTTTCAGAAACTCGCCCTTGCGGCTCCATTACCAGGAATTTTCCCGAAGGTTTCATTGTTTTATAAATCTCCGAGAAAAAACGAAAAGCATCGGGAACTTCATGCACAACCGCAGAGGCGAGAACAAAATCAATGTCTTGCCTGATATCTCCAAGGCCGAGTGAGTCGCCCCTGCAAATACGTGTTTCAATCCTATCCGACAGATCTGCCCCCAGTGCCCGCTTTTCGAGAGACTGAATCATTTTTTCCTGTACGTCCACACAAATAATCTTACCTCTCTTACCGACCATTTGCGCAAGCGGTAAACTAAAAAATCCCATCGCACAACCGACATCCAGAACCTTCATACCTTCCCTAACATAAGGCGATAATATCTTCTTAGGATTCTGGAAAAATTTCCTTATCGGGCTGGAAAGCAGATAACCGACCCATACCGGACAAACATGTTCAGCCATATTGTCACTATGAAACTAAAAATTAAATAGATTCAATAATTTACAGCTTTAGGCACTTCTAACTTTAGTTCACTTTAGATCACTTTGATTAACGCTGTTTCGTCGCAGTTCTGCTGCTTCGGACACCGGGCACAATCACTCCAGACTTTCATTGGAAGTGCATCTTTTTCTACTACATCAAAGCCTGATTTAATAAAAAATTCCGGTTCCAAAGTCAGGGCGAAAACTTTCGGGATACCGAGCCTGGTCGCCTGTTCGAGAGCGGCGGCAACCAATGCTTTCCCAATACCAGCCTGCCTGTTCGCCCCATTAACGGCAAGAGATTTGATCTCCGCCAAATCCGCCCAGATAATCTCCAGTGCACAACAGCCAACAACATTTCCGTCCAGCTCGGCTATAATAAAGGTTTGAAGGTTCTCGTAAATATCGGCCAACGAGCGAAACAACATCCTGTCCCGCTCGGCATAACAATTAATGAGAGCCTGAATAGCTTTCGCATCTGATATTTTTGCACTACGTATATTCATAAAGCGAGAGTATAACAAATCACTTGATATATTTCACCATCAAAACAAACTCCATCTCAGCTAAAATAGAAAGAATAAAAATGCCAAAAAACTCTGGAAAAAGAGCCGTCTCTGGTATATTGTATTGCGTTTCGTTAAAACAGGCGGTAATCTTGGCCCGGCAACGGTTGTGAACTACCTGTTTAATGCTGAATATTGTTGCCCGATTACTGAATAATGCGATTTATACTTATCGATAAAATTATTTCAATGGAGCTCGGCAGCCAAATCAAGGCTATCAAGAGCCTTTCTTTGGCCGAGGAATATTTGGCCGACCATTTTCCCACGTTTCCAGTGCTGCCAGGCGTACTGCTGCTGGAAGGACTTATCGAATCGGCTTCATGGCTGGTTCGCGAGGGCGAAAACTTCGCCCATAGTATGGTATTGCTTGAACAGGCAAGAAATGTAAAATATAAAAGTTTTCTGGCGCCCGGCGCCCGGATAGAATATACCGTCGAAGCCAAAGCAATCGAAGAAAATGTAAGCAGCTTTGCCGGATTCGGTTTATCAGAAGGCCAGAAAATTGTGGAAGCTCGATTCGGATTGAGGCATTTCAATCTGGCAGATGGAGATTCAGCAATGGCCGCGGTAGACGCACAGGTAATTGAGAATATGAAAAAAATATGGAAACTACTGAGGTAACAAAGTATGGCAATGAGCAGGGACGAAATTTTTACACAGGTTCAGGAAGTTCTGGTCGATGCGTTGGGTGTTGATGACGACGAAGTCACGCCCGAAGCGACTTTAATGGGAGACCTTGGAGCCGAAAGCATTGATTTCCTCGATATAGTCTTTCGTTTGGAGAAGGCATTCGGGATAAAAATTCCACGAGAGGAATTGTTTCCGGCCGAAAGCCTGATGAATAATTCCGAATTTGTCCACAACGGCAAATTGACGGAAAGCGGCCTGGCCGAGCTGCGGGACAAAATGCCGCATACCGACCTGAGCTCTTTCGAGAATGATCCCGATATAAACAAGTTAGGCGATTTATTCACCGTCAATGCCATTATTAACTATGTCGAAGGCAAACTGAACGCCGCCTAATTGATGTAATGTAGGGGCGGCCCCGCGAGGCCGCTCTTTCGACAGGCCTTGGGCAACCATATAGGGTTGCCCCTACTTATTATGCGTTGGATTTGGATAGATAAATTTATTGAATTTGAAAGCGGCCGGCGCGCCGTGGCGCTGAAAAACGTAACGCTCGCCGAAGAACACCTACACGACCATTTTCCCGGTTTTCCAGTTATGCCGGAATGCTTAATGATCGAGGCTATGGCCCAGACGGCCGGGATTCTTGTCGGCGAAGCGAAAAAATTCCAGGAAAAAGTCATCCTGGCAAAGATTAAAAATGCCGTCTTTTTCGATTACATCAAACCGGGCGACACAATAACACTGGAGGCAAAAATCGAATCAATCACACAGGAAGCGGCAAGCACGAGCGGCAAAATCACACGTTCGGAAAAACTAATCGCCGAGATTGATTTGATGTTCAGTCACATCGACCAGAACCTGGCGGGCAAAGAATTCCCCGAGGAAAATTTTGTCTTCGGTACCGGCACATCCGTATTTGAGTCATTGCTTCGGGACGTTCTTTCGGATTCCAGGCAAAAAACGGAGGCAAAGCAGTGAGCTCAACCCGCGTTGCCATAACCGGTCTCGGCGCGATTTCCCCGCTCGGATTGACTGTCAACGAGATGTGGGCCGGACTGTGTGCAGGCAAAGTCGCAATTGATGCAATTACTGCATTCGATCCTGTTGATTTTACATGTAAAATCGCAGGCCAGGCCCCCGAATACGATATACGCAAATTCGTACCGAAGAATCTACGTAAATCCGTCAAACTCATGTCGAGAGACATCGAGCTATCTGTCATAGCAGCCCACGAAGCTTTTGTTCACAGCGGTCTTGTCACAAAAGGCATAAATCCGGACAATGTAAATATCAATCCCGAACGAACGGCAATTAATATCGGTGCCGGTCTGATAAGCTGCGACCTTGTCGAGCTGGCCCCCGCCGTTGCGGCAAGTATTACGGACGGCAAATTCGACCTTCACAAGTGGGGCAAGGACGGCCTCGAATTAGTAACACCGCTTTGGTTATTGAAGTATCTGCCGAACATGCTGGCCTGCCATGTTGGAATCATCCACGACATCCAAGGCCCGAGCAATACGATTACGTGTGCCGAAGCCGCTGGCCATCTGGCGATAGCGGAAGCTTCCCAGGTTATCGCCCGTGGTAACAGTGACTATGCCCTTGCAGGCGGAGCAGAGGCGAAGGTAAATCCGATAGTCATGATCCGCCAGTGCCTGCTCGGCAGGGCAACCAGTCAAAATAATAATGATCCTAAAACCGCCTGCAGGCCTTTCGACGCAGATGCAAAAGGTTCCGTGTTCGGCGAAGCCGCCGGAACTGTAGTACTTGAAAATCTCGAAAATGCCGAAAAACGGGGTGCAAAAATCTACGCCGAAGTACTCGGGACAGGACAAAGCAATAGTATCTATCCTAAGTACGAACACATCGAGCCGGACGGCTATGGATTACAAATAGCAATAGAAAAAGCCCTGGCCAATGCACAAATCAAACCGGAACAACTGGATTTGATTATCCCTCATGGAACAGGCATCCCTGCCGATGATTTGGCGGAGGCAAAAGCCATCGAAAATACAATCGGCGAGGCAATAACCGAAATTCCCGTCTGGCCGACAAAAAGCATGTTAAGTAATACCGGTGCGGCCGGCGGTGCGATAGATGTAATTGCCGCAGTCTGTGCGATGAAAGAGGGAAAAATACCCGCTGCTGTGAACTGTGATAAAAAAGCCACAGGCTGTAACTTAAACATTACCAATAAAATTAAAGAAAAAGATATCCGATACGCACTTTGCTGCAGCTACACATACGGTGGACAAACCGCCGCAGTCGTGCTTAAACAACCGGATTAAATATCCTTAGAAATCAGGAACTAAAAAAGTAAATGGCTGAACGAGTGGTAATAACCGGGATGGGAATTGTGTGCCCCTTAGGTCACGACGTGGAAACTCTCTGGCAGGCGTTGCTTTCCGGTAAAAGCGGAGTCGCCAAAACAACCATCTTCGATGCCTCGACATTTCCCACGACATTCGATGCCGAGGTCAAGGATTACGACCTTTCAAAATACACAAAAAATCCCCACTTTCACAAACACAGCAACCACGGCTCAGGATTCGTTGTCGGCGCAACCGTTCAGGCCTGCAAACAGGCTGGGATAGATGTAGAAACCGCCGAGCCGACCGACGGCATCGACCGCACAAGGTTGGGAATATATTTGGGTGCGGGTGAAGGCTCTGTCGATAACGACGTTTTTTTCGACGCCATTATAAACGGATGGGACAAAGAGAAAAACGAAATGGACTGGGGCCGATGGGCAAAACTTGCTTTCGGCAAAATGGATCCGATGCGCGAGCTTGAGCAGGAACCGAATATGCCGGCCGCTCATATCGCAATCCTCACAGGCGCCCGCGGGCCGACAAGAAGCTGCCTGACCGCGTGTGCGGCCAGTACCCAGTCGGTCGGCGAAGCAATGATGATGATTCGCAGAGACGATGCAGACATCGTCATCGCAGGCGGTGCCCATTCGATGATACATCCGTTAGGCCTGACGGGATTCAATCGCCTGACCGCCCTATCGACTCGAAATGACAGCCCTCAGACGGCCTCGCGACCGTTCTCCGCCACTCGTGACGGTTTTGTGCTCGGAGAAGGGGCGGCGGTTGTCATTCTCGAATCTTTAAGCTCTGCAAAAAAACGGGGAGTGAAAATCTTAGCCGAAGTCATTGGGTACGGAAGCAGCTCCGATGCCTTTCGGGTTACGGACATGCATGAAGAAGGCAGAGGCGCCGCACAGGCAATCAACGCCGCACTTACCGACGCCGGTATCAGCTATGAAGACGTGGATTATATCAACGCACACGGCACAAGCACAGCCGAGAACGATTCCATCGAAACCAAAGCGATTAAAAAAGTATTTAAGGAGAGGGCCAAAAATGTCCCTGTCAGCAGTGTTAAAAGTATGTTGGGCCATCTTATCGGTGCAGCCGGCGCAGCAGAATTGATAACGTGCGTTTGCGCAATTCGAGATAATACACTGCCGCCGACGATGAACCTGGTGGATCGCGATCCCGAGCTTGACCTGGATTACATACCCAATAAGCCGAGAAAAACTCCGGTAAATATCGTAATAAACGAGTCTTTCGGATTCGGCGGACAAAATAATGTTGTTATTATTAAGCGTTATTCATAAATTGAGATACAAAAAATGATAGATATTAGGGAAATACGGGACAATCCGGAAAAGTTCAAGGCCGCCTGCCAGGCTAAGAAGTTCGAAGTAGATATCGACAGGCTGCTTAAAGTCGATGAAGAATTAAAAACTATAAAACAGCAGCTCCAGGATATTTCTACGGATAAAAATCGCATCGGCAAATCAATCCCCAAACTTCCGCCTGACCAAAAGCAGGCCGCACTGTCACAGCTTTCAGAGCTAAAGGAGAGTGAATCAAAATACGATGAAAGCCTCAGGACACTTCAGCCGCAATTCGACGAGCTGATGCAGCAGGTGCCGCAACCGGCCGATGATGATGTGCCGTTAGGCAAAGATGACACCGAAAATACTGAAATAAGAAAAGAAGGACAGATTCCCCAATTCGATTTCGAGCTGAAAGACCACGTTCAGTTAGGTATTGATCTGGGTATAATAGATATCGAGCGAGGCGTCAAATTGGCAGGTTCGAGAAACTACTTTCTAAAAGGCGACGGCGCTCTGCTGCACTGGGCCGTCCTGCGGCTCGCAATGGATACTATGGTCTCAAAAGGATATGTCCCTTTATCTGTGCCGCTTTTGATGAAGGACGAGGCTATGCAGGGAACCGGATATTATCCCGGCTCGGAGGAGCAGACCTATCGCATGGAAAAGGACCAATTAAATCTTGTCGGAACCGCGGAAGTGCCGCTGACCGCCTATCGTATGGGTGAAATATTAAACGACGAGGAATTGCCCCTGAAATTCGTCGCCCTTTCGAGCTGTTTCAGACGCGAAGCCGGAGCCGCAGGCAAGGACACTTACGGCTTATATAGAATCCACCAGTTCGACAAGGTCGAGCAGGTCGTTATCTGTAAAAACAGCGCCGAAGAAAGCAACAAATACCATAACGAGATTTTAGCCAACTCCGAGGCTGTTATGAAAGCGTTGGAACTGCCCTACCGCGTTGTGAACGTCTGTACGGGTGACCTTGGCAGAGGTCAGGCGAAAAAATTCGACATCGAAGCCTGGATGCCTTCACGCGGCAATTACTGCGAGACCCATAGCGCAAGCAAATTCTACGAATTCCAGGCAAGACGGATGAATCTCCGCTACAAAGACCCTGTGACAAAAAAGAATTTATTCTGCCACACATTAAACAATACCGTTATAGCCTCACCGAGAATCCTGATACCTATCCTCGAACTCTACCAAAACACTGACGGCTCTGTAACTATCCCGGAAGTCCTTCGAAAATACATGAACGGCAAAGAAAAAATCACACGACAATCGTAAATTGGGAATCCGAATCATGACTAAAGAAGAAGTACTTGAATTTGTTAAAAAAAATCCTGTTTTCAGTCTTGCCACAATCGACGGCAACCAGCCGCGTGTCCGCCTGATAATGCTTTATCGAGCGGATGAAAACGGTATTATATTCGTCACCGGCAAACAAAAGGACCTTTATAAACAATTACAGGCCAATCCGGCCGTTGAGATGTGCTTCTACAATCACGAGCAAGGTATTCAGGTCAGAATCGAAGGCGCAGTCAAAATGCTCGATGATTTGGAACTTAAAAAACAGGTCGTCGAGGATTTTTCTTTCCTCAAGCCCTGGATCGAGAGTCAGGGATACGAAGTTCTTATTTGCTATTGCCTGCAAAACGGCAAAGCCTCAACATGGTCCATGAAGACAAACTTCGAGCCGAAAAAATACATAAATCTTTAAGTTAATAATCCAC
>CAYVXS010000087.1:0-9157 GCA_964454885.1 uncultured Pirellulales bacterium | reverse complement strand
GGACGCCGGACAGAGTCAAACGAGTCCAGGGTTGCCTTCGATCCGAATGCGCCTAACAGAGGATTTGCCTTCGATCGCTCTCGCCGAGGTAATGACAGGACGCGACGGTCCGGGGAACCTGAAGAATCTGGTGACCCAAACAATCCGTTCGTTTATGCAAACATGAATAACCTCCAAATGAGGAACATTATACAGTATCTTACCGAGTGGACCGGCAAGCCTATTATTCCCTCCGATGAAGCAATGAATGTAAGAATATCAATATATGTACCGAAAAGACTGACAAGAAGCAAGGCGCTTTCTCTTATATATAGCGCATTGCGTTTAAAAGGATTCGCCGTTAAACACGCCGAAGATGCAATTTATATCGAACCGTTAGGGGACGACAGACTTACTGTGGTACCTATAATTTCGGCCGATACTCCGCTGGCATTGATTGAAAATAAAGACCAGGTCGTACAGAAGTTTTTCAATTTGAAGAACTACAGACCCTCTCAGATGGGGCAGATACTTATGCCAATGATGGGTCAGTACGGCTACATAAGCGCCGATGACGAATCCGGCAGCTTGCTTGTCGTCGATACGGTCAAGAACCTGATGACAATTGCTTTAATTATCGAACAGTTTGATGCGGCGGAAAAAACGGTTGAGAGAATATTCGAAATTCGCCACCGCAATCCTGAGGATATTATCGAAACTCTCCAGGCTATCTTAGCTGATAATAGTCTGACCGGCACAACAGATAACAGAGACCTCAGAGGTGCTCGAGGAGCTATGATACAACAACTTCAAAACCGACAGGGACGAACTCAAAGAACAGGTAATACTGCTTCCAATAGAAGAGGCGGCACCGGTTCCAGTGCCCGAACCGGCGGTACAGCCACTTCGATAACGGTCGGTTCCGGTCGAACACAACCCGTACTGGTTGCCGAGACGAGAAACAACTGGATTATCGCCAAGGCTACAGCCGAAGATATGGAACTGATTGACCAGTGGATTACCAAGCTCGACACACCAGTTAATATCGTTTGGGATTCTGCCGAACTTGCAACACTGGATAAAAACGTCGTTGTTCAAAAATTCTTTTACCTTGAATACAGCAGCCCTCAGCAAATGGCCCAGGTTATCGAGCCGTTGCTTACCGATAATGGTTATCTAACCGCCGAGGAAAACACTCGCACCCTGTTAATAATCGATACGGTCGAAAGTCTCCTGCGAGTTGAGGGGATTATTAAAAGATTTGATGTACCCAATGCAGATGAAAATGCTCAGCAAATATTCGAGGTCAAGTATGGTGACCCGTCCGAGATAGTCCAGCTAATCAGGTTACTTATGGGCGAAGAAACTACATCTACAAGTTCAAGGTCCGTCATCGGTCGAACTACTTCGAGTCGAACTAATACTAATAGAAGACGTTAAAAAGGCTCTTATGAATATTAAAAGGAGAATAAGATGTTTAAGAAAATTACATTAGCTATTCTTGTCGGGGTCATATTATCCGCGCCGGGTGATAGCTTAGGCCAACGCGGCGGCGGCGGACGCGGCGGCGGTGGACGTGGCAATTTTGGCGGCTTCAATTTCAATGGTTCGTCAACAAATCAGTCAAGCTCGTCTGTAGTTGTTGGCACCGATGATGCACAAATAACACTCATTCCTTACCCGGAGAAAAACTGGATTATTGCACGAGCACCTGCCGAAGTTCTTAAGCAAATAGAAGAGTGGATAGAAAGACTGGACCTTAAAGAGACTGCCGGACAGGCTTATGATACAATCACTGTCAGTTACGTTGACGTTGACGAAGTAGCATCTCGTCTTAATGAGGTCATGACAGAGATAAACGTCGAAATCCAGAAGAATATCGTCATTCAGCCACTCGTGCAATCCCGGCAACTGCTTGTCTTCGGTAAAGATGAATACCGCGAGATGGTTAAAAAGCTTGTCACCGAAATAGACCTCCCCTCGAACCAGTTACAAAGGCGGACCTTCAGGTTAAAAAACGCCGATCCGGAAGATATTAAGGAAAAACTGGATGAGCTTTACAGCATGACCGGCACTTCGTCCAGCTCCAGCAGAACAATAAGAACAACCATAAGCCGGACCAGCAGCACTGGTGCCAGTGTTTTGTCAGCCGATACGGTGTTAGTAACAACGTATCCTTCCTTAAGACAGGTAGTCGTTCTTGCTTCGCCGGACAACTTGAAGCAAATTGAGAAGCAGATTGATGACTGGGATATACCCATCGATCCCGAAGCGCTCAAACCAAGAATTATCGAGCTTAAGAATGTCGATCCGGCACAAATGGCGGACTTATTAACACAACTATTCAGCGAGAGTAGCAGCGGCAGCAGCTCTCGAACAACCATCAGTACACGTAGTGTGCTGAGTGCTATGTATGGCACGACCGCCACGAGCGCAGAAAGGATCATCGGCCCTCTTTACGGACAATTGACCTTTGCAGATGTGCCGGGGACCAAGAAAATCATCGTTATCAGCAATATCCCCGAGGCTTATGAAGTTGTAGAGGCTTTGATTAAAGATCTTGATGAAGAGGAGATGGCCGAGATACCGACAGTAGTAACACTCAAGTTCGCAGACCCGGAAAAACTCTGTGAAGTCCTCAACGCAATGTTCTGCGAGGCAGGCTCATCGGTAGAAATCCTTCGCAGTGCCTCGGGATTAGGTGAATATTCGATGGACACTTCGACCAGCAGCACAACAGATACCAGCCAGGACGGTTACAGCCCCTGGTGGTCGTCGGCCGGCGCCCGCACGACAACGACGGATGAAGAAAGACCGATAAGCAACGTCATCGGAAAAATTCGTTTCGTTCCGGAGACTCGTACAAAATCGGTCCTGATTTTATCCCCCCCGGAATTTATCCCGAAGATGGAAGAATTGATTGCTCAACTCGACGTGCCCGGTAAACAGGTGATGATCAAGGCCGTCATTGTAGAAGTTGACCACCAGGATGTCACCTCACTGGGAGTTCAATTGGCCTCGAATCCAAATGCTTTCGGATCGCTGAATGAAAATGCCATCCTCGCCTTAAACGCATTCGAACAACTCGACCAGCACGGCTCAGCCGTCTTCGGCGCAGGCGGGACATCAGGTACTGAAATGACAAACACAACTACAGCGGATGTGTATGGACTTCTCGATTTCCTGCAAAAGAAAGTCAATGCGAAGATTCTCAACCAGCAGAGCTTATGGACCGAAGACAACGAGGAGGCAAGTTTCTTCAAGGGACAAAGAGTCGCATTCTACACAAGCGCATCCACATCGGCAACAGCTGGCAATGTACAGAATACCGAATTTCAAAGGGTCGGTATGAACCTGGCGGTTCGCCCGAGTATCACTCCCACCAAGGATGTGGATATGATTATCAATATTATCATTTCCCAGCTCACCACTGATGAGAAAAACAGCCAGCCGGTCAGAACCGAGATGGAAACGAAAACAAACATGATCATCGGAGACGGCCAAACTCTTATGCTCGGCGGAATTCTCTTCCAGCAGGATGGACGAACCAAGCGAGGTGTCCCAATATTGAGCGACATTCCTGTGGCCGGAGTCCTTTTCAGCCACTATGAAAAGACAGTCGCCAACAACGAGCTGCTCGTCTTTATTACGCCGTATGTTATCGATGAATCCGGCAAGAATCCTCCGACAACACAGAAGCAAATAGATATCCCGAAGGAAAAACTTAATAATATCATTGAGGATTTAAATTCCTCAATGGAGCGCTTTGAAGAAAAGGAAAAGAAATAGAGAATAGTAAACAATAGAATGTAATAAAACCACACCCGGCTCCGGCTGGACTTTGACTGTAGATTATCAAAACCTTCGGTCATCTCCAATCGGAGCCGTTTTATTGATAAAATGAACTTCAAGGGAATGAATAAACCGATATAAGAAAAAGATTAAAACCTGATTGCAAAGCTGTGCTTCAGATATATAAAATCAATCGTTGGAAATCATCGGTTCGGCCCGCCTGACAAACTGGATTGGAACACCCCACGGATCCCGAAGGATAGCAAACTCATCCCCCTGCGGCGTTGTGGATACGTCTTCGATAATCTTCGCACCGGCGGCAACCAGCTTCCGGCAAACTCCTCTTACATCATCAACCATAAACGCAATATGAAACACAAGAGGATTCATCGATGCATAATCCGGCACTGCGTCAGGGGGATTAAGATATATTTCCAGCATCACGTTTTCCTGTGCATCACAGATAAAGTGCGCGTTCACGGGCGCAGGCCCCCTGCGGACAATCTTCATTCCAAGATTGTTGCAATACCATTTCGCCATAGCTACAGGGTCTTCAACATTAATCGCTACATGCTCGATTCGCATTGGCAACCACTTCCAATCTGCCATCACTGAATATTCACAAAGCCGGAAATCCCAAACAGGAACATTCAAAACCGGCCCAAATTAAACGATTTACGATTCTAAACGGAAAATCCCGAGCCGGCAATCCTAAACCGACAATCCCCCATAAAGACGGCATTTTACATTATTTTGGTCCTAAAATAATTTTGCCACCGGTCGAGCAAAAGTAATAAGCCCAAAAATTTAAAGGCCTTAAATTTTATTACATAAAAGCTGCTCCGAGCCGGTTTAGGGAAACTTGACCACGTAAAACACTTATGATATTACAGTTACAGTTCAAAGTGTAGTGCAAAATCAAATTGTTCGGCCCTGTTCTCGCTGTATGACAGGAAGTGATGGGACGGAAGCGATATATCAACGTTTCTTCCGATAACACAAAAATAGCTATGGTTATCAACATAATGAACAGAAGCATGTAAAAAAGGTCGATATTCGTAATAAAATTGAATATGAAACAATAAATATCAAAATTCAGAATCCCAGACGACGACTTCATCCACATGCGGGACAACCATGCCCCGAATCGGGATAGTTCGGAACAGGGATAAATCTTATTTTTTCAATTGGGACATGAGAACAATAGTAGTAACCAATCAGAAGGGTGGTTGTGGCAAAACAACAACCGCGTTGAATCTGGCCGCAGCTCTTGCTCAAATGGGCCAGAGAGTATTGATAGTCGATCTCGATCCACAGGCACACGCTACTCTTGGGCTGGGTTTTGATCCGGAAACTCTGGATAAAACCATATATCATTCTCTGGCCAACAAGCAAACTCCCATCTCTAAAATAACAGTTGAAACAAAAATCGAAGGCCTTCATCTGGCCCCGAGCAATATTCGGCTCGCAAAAGTCGAGCTGGAATTGTCCGTAATACCGCAAAAGGAATTCCTCCTTGCCGAGCAGCTTAAAAAAGTAAGCGACAAATATGATATATGTGTTGTCGATTGCCCTCCATCACTTGGTCTTTTGACTTTCAACGCACTTATCGCCAGTACGGACATAGTCGTTCCCGTTCAGGTGCATTACTATGCCCTGGAAGGTCTCAAGCAGCTTCTTGAGACGGTGAAGATTGTCAGAAAGCGTTTTTATCCCTGCTCCATAAAAATCCTCGGACTTTTACTGACATTCGTCGAAGACAGAGCCGCCCTGAGCCAGCAAATCGAAGAGCAAATGAGAAATTTCTTCAAGGAGCTGGTGTTCGAAACAGTAATCCACAGGACCATTACCCTGGCGGAAGCACCGAGTGCGGGCGAACCAATCATAGTTTATGCTCCCGAAAGTAAAGGAGCGGAAGAATACAGGGCTCTGGCCCAGGAAATCACAGATCCGGAACATCTGAAGAAGGCCAAAGAGCCTCAGGAAATCCCGACGGTCATAGAAAAAGCAAAGGCCCCTGAAAAAGATACCGCTAAAAAACAAACCGAGACTTCCACAAAAAAAGTCCCGGAACCAAAGACAAAAACCAAGGTCCAACAAACAGTAGAAACCGTAACTATAACAAAAACCGCCAAAATCAGGAAACCTTCCGACACCGGGATTCTGAAAAAAGTCATAAGAGCCATTCTTGTGTTAATCTTTTTGGTTCTTTCAGCCGCCGCAGTCGCGGTGGTTGCGACGATGATTATCAACAATCCCCCAACAGCCGAATCCGGTATAATAGAAGTACAGGAGGACTCACCTGAAAATATTACCCTGACGGCAAAAGATTCCGACAGAAACAAATTACTCTATCGTGTAACTACCAGGCCTTCACATGGTACTCTGAGCGGTACAGCACCAAATCTAATCTACACACCGGCATTGAACTATTATGGACCTGACAGTTTTGCTTTTTTCGTTAACGACGGTAAATTTGATAGTAATTCGGCCACGGTATCGATTACGGTCAAGCCGGTCAATGATCCCCCTGTCGCAAACCAGGAATCCGCGACTACAAAAGTGGACAAACCTGTTTCCCTCACTTTGACCGGAAGTGATATAGATAGTCAGGACCTGAAATTCTACATTCGCACCGAACCGAAGCATGGTAAACTCAGCCTTGTACAAAACTTCGGCACCAACGGAAAACTCGTATATTCGCCCGATCCAGGATTTACAGGTACGGATATTTTCACCTTCAAGCTGAACGACGGCAAACTCGACAGTGAGCCTGCAACGGTAGCTATTGATATTACTCCAAATAATCCTCCGGTCGCCGATCTTCAGTCCGTAACAACAGCAGAAGATACTCCCGTTGTAATTAATCTGACGGGAAGTGACCCTGACGGGGATACCCTGAACTATACCGTCATAAAAGAGCCCACGCACGGACAACTAAGCGGGACGGCACCGAATCTTACTTACACACCCAACGCTAATTTCAACGGGCCGGACAGCTTTACTTTTAAAGTCAATGACGGAACGGTGGACAGCTTTGTCGCAACCGCATCGATTACAGTAACCACCGTTAATGACGCTCCAACTGCAACTGCAAACAAAACAAAAATTCAGGAAGATACGCCGGGGCCTGTTACTCTAAGCGGCAGCGACCCGGACGGAGATACGCTAACCTATATAATAGTAACAAATCCTTCCCATGGCAGTCTCAGTGGAACTTCGCCGGATTTAATATACACACCTGATATTAACTACAACGGAACCGATAGTTTCACTTTCAGGGCCAATGACGGTACAACCGATAGTGCTTCCGCAGTTTTCTCTATCGAGGTAATCCCGGCCGACGATCCGCCTGTGGCCCATCCCGGCAGCATAACGCTAGCCGAAGATACATCCGCAAAAATTACCCTCGAGGCTGATGACCCGGATGGAGATTCACTGACATACAGCATTGTAAGACAGCCATCAAACGGAAATCTTACCGGCAAGGCACCAAACCTGACCTATACTCCGAAGCCGAACTTTAACTGGCTTGACAGCTTTACCTTCAAAGTTAATGACGGCACCTCGGACAGTGAACCTGCGACTGTTTTAATCACCGTTAATCCAGCCAACGACCCGCCAAAGGCTAACGATGACAGCATTACAATAAAAGAGGACATGCCGGCTAAAAAGATCGACGTGCTGGCTAATGACACTGAGGTGGATAACGAGCCGCTTAAAGTTACAAATGTTACTCAGGGCAATAACGGTACTGTTTCAATAAATCCTGATAATACATTAAGTTATGTTCCTAATGACAACTTTTACGGTACCGATAGCTTCACTTATACCATCAGCGACCATCAGAATGAAACCGATACCGCAGTTGTTAGAGTCACAATAGAACCGCTCAACGATGCTCCTGTTATCACATCGAAGCCCGAAACAGTTGCTATGCTGAATGTATTATATACCTATGATGTTAATGCTGTTGATCCGGATGCGGAAGATACTTTGACCTACTTATTAACCTCCAAACCCGAAGGCATGAAAATAAATCCGACTACAGGACTAATAAAATGGCTCCCAACCGATATTCATCCTGAGCCTAATCAGGTGACGGTCATGGTTGTAGATAGTAATTCGACACCGGAATCGGACATTCAATCATATACAATTAAAGTGGATCCGGCTCCGCCGAAGATAGCAACTTTGTATATCACCGGTGGTTACAACCAGGCAACCGGAAAAGCAATATCGACTGAAGGAATAGATGTTGTCAAGGCAAGTGACGATAAACGCCAGGAAATTAACCCGAACTCATATATTTCTTATGATTTTTCAGATGTTCCTGTTCCCGGCGGAACTAAAATCAAATCGGTTATTATTTACGTGGAACACTACGAACAGAGGTCGTTCCCTTCCGGGAAATTGCTTTGGAACATAGGTACCGGCTGGCCTAACAAACCGGAGATCTGGATATCAACCGCAGCTCCGTTGCGCCAGAGTGAAGAAAGCGATTCGTTAGACTGCTGGGACGTAACAAGTTTCGTGGAAACTACCGAAAAACTTAAATCCATGCAGTTACAAATTGATAATAAAAATACCCAAAAGAAAACTTTCGTGGATTATATTTATGCCGTAGTCGAATGGGATTGGCAAAACGCTCCTGAAGACTTGGTCGAATATGAGCTGGAATCCGTACCGTAAATGAAGGTATTTCAGGAACCGTTCATTATTTATACTCCTAAATTCTGAGATATGATGAATCAAAATGACGTTTTTTTGTGGAAATCCGTGAATATGGGTACTTCGACAAAGAATATGCTTCTTAGAGCGATATAAAATAATTATTTTGACACATTTGAATTGATACATTATATTATATTTAAGAGAAGGGCTGGTGAAAGGGTAATTATTCACCTTAGCTAATCTGCCACCAACCAATATATTTCTCTAAAAGTGCAAGCTGCATAGCAAAATATTCAGCCGAAAGGACAGGCAATGGCAAAGCGTAAAGCAGGTTTGCACAAGGAGGTTGCAATGATTTTTAACAGCGTATGGACTCCGCAAACAGATAATATCCAACAATATTATAATACATCTTCGCATGTAGCCGCCCTGTATATAAACCAGGAACCGACCGTGCTGAAACAATCGTCAAAAAGAACAAAAAAATCAGCCCACCCAAAGGCTACAAAAAGAATCTCCTGGGATTTCTTTTCCCCGAAGGCAAGAAGAGAGAAAAAAAGACTTTCATCAATATCCAAGAATCTGCTGATTAATCTACCAAGCTGAATTTTGTTGAAATAACATATAAAACAACATCATTTTGTTATCAACAGAGAATGGATCCGCTGTTTTTTACGAACTTTTTTAAAAACCGGGAACATTTTTTACATAA
>CAYVXS010000086.1:0-9276 GCA_964454885.1 uncultured Pirellulales bacterium | reverse complement strand
TTATAGCCCGCAGCCGACGGTGCCTGGGACGCATCGTTCAATATTGCATTTGCCGGGATTTGGACAACGTTATTTAGTTTGAATTCGACCATGACCGGTACATAACCACTGGGCACCGCGAACAGAAAATCTATGTTTTTAACGTTCTCGGCAAACTCCTCCTGTTTCAATTCTATTTTAGAGCCTGTCTCAATCTGGTTTGCCGTGTTTATATAGCCGATAGGATAGACGTTTTGTCCATTACCGGTCTGGTTGTCACCATTTTGCCCCCTGCTTTTACAGATCAATCTCAATTGAGATAGTGTAAAGGTACCGGCACTAATTTTCGGTTCGGGTTTTAACGCAGACTTTTTAAACCCGATCCTCGCAACCATCAGGTCATATCTGCTTTCCGTTGGTTTTCCCGGCGAGCGCGATAACCGCCCCTCGCTATTAAGCTCCTCCACCTGATTTTTAAGAGCATCTGAAGCCGGCCAGACGGCTGCGTCCCGCGGCACTTCGATGGCCGGCGAGACACCGCTGACTATAGATACATCGCTGTTGAGCCGGTTCAGGAAAACCTGACTTAAATAATCCGGGTGCATGGCCGCGAAGCTTCTCTTGCCGCTGAAGGAGCCGTTACTTATTACACTGAACAAACCCGTCACAAGACCGTCAACATTCGGAAATACTGTGCTGGGATTATCGATTCGTATGTTCCTTTCTTCGAATCGCGTATAAGGATATTTTCCCGGAAGAGGTGCCAGAGCGAGGAATACCAGCAGGACACCGGATACGATAAGTCCTAAGATTATTCCCAGTACCGGGCGTCCTATTCGTTCGGGCCAAAGGCCCAAATCGATCTTCATGCGTGTTAATTGAACTATAGCGGTTTGCAGAACGGCGAATGTTAATACAAAAAGTAGCAAAAAACTGAGCGCCTGTGCCCAGGGTACGAGAGATAACATGCCGCCGCTGTTTCCACGTTTTATCAGGACATCGGCAAGTATCTCGAAGAAACCGAAGGCAACGATACTTGCAAAAATAGCAATCACGATGGTGGCAAACGCCCTGACTATTGTTCCCTTGAAAAACTGGAAAGCAGCACAACCTGCGATGATTAACAAAACTACTGTGCCGATCATTATAAAGTCTCCGTATATTTTTTGAATTCGTTCTTCTGCCATAGTGCTCTCACGTAGAGACCATGGCCGTACTTTCGCAGGAATTACGAATTACAATTTTTTATGTTGATTTCTTTTCTACAGCTTTGAGCGATCGAATCATTTCATTTATCGTTGTTGTCCCGTTAATGACTTTCCTTAACGCCTGCTCCTGCAGATAGAGCATTCTTGCGCGTCTGAACTGTTTGGCAATCTCAGGTACCGGCTGCGATTGTATGATTTTTGCCAGTTCTTTGTTAATTGTTACCATTTCGAAAACACCGGTTCTTCCGAGATATCCTGTTCCCTGGCAGTTTTCACATGTCGATGCTTTGCCGCGTTTGTCGTAAACGACTTTTCCCGCCCGGTATAATGCTTTCGTTTTCTCCGCCGAAATGTTGAACTTTCTGAACATTTCCTTGTCCGGTGTATAACCCTGTTTGCATTCTGGGCAAAGCTTTCTCAACAGTCTTTGGTTGCTTATGCCAAGTAAAGTCTGGGCGACTGCATTCCTGTCACCGGCAAATTTCAAAAATTTAGCTAACGCCTGGATGACACTATCGGCGTTTAGGGTCAGGTACACGATTTTGCCGTCTTTCGCCGCCGCACAGGCAACCTGAGCCGTTTGTGCGTCTTCACAGCCTGCAACACCTACAATATCCGGCCCCATTCTTACTACGCTGAGGAGCTTTTTGGCGAAAGTTGTGCCTGTGTCACTCAGGCTGAAAATGTTTTGAGTGATATTCGGTAACTGGTCCGACGGTTGCCTTTCGAGCGTATTGATATTATTAAGAAAAGCGTCGTGGTTTCGAAGCAGCGCATAGAGAGTAGTTGTCACGCCGCTTTTTTCAGGTCCGCTTATAATAAACAGGCCTTGTTTTGTCCCGCCGAATTTTTTGAACTGTTCGAGCTGTTCGGGCATCAGGCCCAGCTCGCTCAATTTACCGATACTATCCTGCATGAGCTGCTTGAGTCTCATTTGTTCGCCGGCGGTCGAACCTGCTGTAGCAACTTCCCATTGGTTGAATTTTTGATCTTTTGCCCAGTGAATCATGAATTTGCCTTTTTGGGGTTTCCGCTTTTCATTGATATCCAAATCGGCAAGATGTTTAATGAAGTGAATCAAATATTCGACCTGGTCTTTGGTTATATTCGGCTGTTTTACAATCGAACCATCGATATTGTAAGCAACCTGGTAATCCTGCGGCGTCGGTGACAGAGCTATGGTGCTTGCCCTTCGCCATGAGGCGTCCTTGAGTGTTTCGAAAGCTATTTTGTAACCGAAGAAGTCGGGTGTTCTCGGTTCGGGTATTGGCACTTCGTTTTTATTTGCAGTTATGAATGTGAAGCTCTTGAGGTTCTCGAGTTTCTTTTCATTGCTCACGAGCAGGTTTTTGATGTGATCGGCAGTCAGGACACGATCGAAGTCCAAAACTCTTGCGTTGCGGTGCTTTACATAAGCTAAAGATGTTGCTCCAACTGCAATCATAAAGAACAGCATACCGACGATAAAGACGGGTATAAGCAGCCAGGCAAGGATCCCAGCCGCTCCTGCACTTAAAACAACGATAGTCCAGGTGGAACCGTTCGTATCGATAGTCCTAGCGTCGCCACGGACCCATCCGACCAATGGAAGCCATCCCAGTAAAAATACAAGAAGTTTAATTATGGATACGTAACCGCCGAAAGCGACGGAAACTAACAATAATTCCGGCATAAAATTCTCCATTCAATCTCACAATATACCATCGGAAGTGGTTTTAATCCCTTTCAGCGCCATTTTCAACTCTTCGGTATTCGGAGCATATTTATATGCGTCCTTGGGATCGATCGAGCCGTTGTTAACCAGCTCACAAAGATTGTAAGTAAGATCCTGCATTCCTTCATGCTGGGAACCTCGTATAACATTCGGTAAATCGGCCTCGCGCGCTTCGGTAATTAATTTTCTGGTGGCCGCATTGACAAGTAAAATCTCAACGGCGGGGATTCTATCCACACCTTCTATAAGACACGGCAATAATACCTGGCTGATGATCGCCCGGATTGCCAGACTTAAAGTCTGTCTGACAAGGTCTCGTTCGGTTTGCGGGAACAAATCCAAAAGCCGGTGAACGGCCTGGGCTGCGTTTGCCGAGTGCAATGTGCCGAAAACAAGGTGCCCCGTTTCGGCGGATCTCATTCCCGCACTGACGGTTTTCGCATCTCGCATTTCCCCGACAAAGACCACATCCGGGTCCTGTCGCATCAGATATGTCAGAGCTTCTTCGAAGTCTTTGGTATCGATCCCGATTTCCCTTTGTGAGACGATTGCTTTTTCATCCTTGAAAAGGTATTCAATCGGGTCTTCGATGGTTACGATATGACAGGAGCGGGTCAGATTTATATAGTTTATCATAGAGGCGATTGTTGTTGTTTTACCGCAACCGGTCGGTCCGACGACAAGGATTAATCCCTGTCTATTTTGACATATTTTTTCCATTACAGAAGGCAAATGAAGCTCTTTGAATGACGGGATAAATGAATTTACACGTCGTGCTGCAAGGCTTATCATTCCGCGCTGGCGGAACAGGTTCGTCCGGAAGCGATGCTCACCGTCAACTTCGTGAGCGAAGTCAAGTGTCCCGTGTTCCAGGAAATAATCCTTCTGGGCGGGGCTGAGTATCTCGAATACCAGCTCTTCGATTCTTTTGGCGGTCATTACTTCTCCGGTTGTTTTTTTCAGCTCCCCGAACAGGCGGAGTTTTGGTGGTTGTCCGACTTTCAAGTGCAGATCACTGGCCCGCGTTTTGATTGCCGCTTTGAAGTATTTGTTCAGCTCGGGTTCGTGTTCAAAGCTTGTATGATCGTCAATAGGCAGTTCGGTACTCATAATTTTTACCTGTTCCGAAGATTAGGAATCGAGCTGTACAAAATAACAATGTCCCCAAATCGTACTATCACAGCGATTTTCTGATAACTTAACCAGATTTACACTTCATTCTCAAATATTTGAAAATGGAAAAAAAGCACTAATATAATATAACTAAATACTTATATTCAAATAATAATATTATTTCCACCACAAGACCATTTTTATTATGGATAGTGGCGCAGCAGCGTAATCATACTGCCTGCTATAAGATTTGTAAAGACAAACCCTTATATAATAACATTATAAGATTTTGGACAGGAATGTCAATAACGATGACGTAACAAGACCAATTTTTGGTCTAATTGAAACAAGAATTTCTTACCTGATTTAACATCTGTACCCACCTGTAATAAAGGTTTCAGGATATATGCTTCCTGTAATTTATCACAGCGGTTCTGGTATCAATGACCGTCCAGGGGTTTGTTATCGGATTAAAAATCCGGATTTCCGGATAATTCATAAATAGGACTTAGCCAGGAGAATCGGTAAATTGATTACAGCGGAAAGGATATATTAGCCGATATATTTAGGGGTATTTTTATGGAGTCAGGCAAGAGAAAAATGTCAGGTCGCGAAAAGGACAAAGAGTCGGTGGAACTCCTGGAAAGGTTACAGGGACAGATTCATTCGACCAATGCCTCCATTCGTCGTCGGGCGGCATATAATTTGTCCTGGTTACAGGAGGACGGTCTGGATATCCTGAAGAGCGTATTATCAGGCAATTTTTCCGTCACGTCGAAAAACGCCGCAGCATACGGACTAAGGAAAATGCAGGGCAGAATGAAAAAGATGGCTTATGAGGTTCTGATGGGAGGCTTAAAACAACAAGACCGTACGACCTCGGAGATATGCAGGAATGCTTTGTTGTTATTGGGGCATGCTATACCGCCCGAATTTCTTCCGAAAAGAAAGGTGATGAAAAAATCGAGAATCAGGGAGATTCCCCGCAAAAACAGACCAAGAAGGACAATTGGTACCAGGTAAATCCCCCCTATCGAGACCGGGGAGATTTTAATAACAAACCGAAAAATTCCCGTAATTATCCGTCCCCTGTGTAATCATGTTGCTAATAGAAGGGCCAAAGTCATGTAAATTGCAACGCTTATCGAGTCGTTTGCGGTTGTAACCAGCGGGCCCGAGCTTATAGCCGGGTCTATGCCTACTCGGCGAAATAGAAACGGCAGGAACAATCCGAGTGTGGTGGCAACCATAATCGCGGAGAACATTGCCGTGCCGAATGCAAAGATAAGTCGCCCGTACTCTATCGTGTTTTCCATGGTTTTGGAGTGAATCAAAAAAGCACAGGCGAGTCCACCCAATATTCCACAGCTTAGCGCAACCAGAAGCGCGATTCGCACCTCTCGTGTAAATACCTGGCTGAATCTTAATGCGGCTAAGTGACCTGTTGCCAGTCCGGATACGACTATTGCGGACGTCTGCAGGCCGGCATTGCCGCTGATGGCTTGTATCATAGGTGCGAATGCCGCCGCCGCAATAAAGATTGTAAGATGATGGGTTTTGAAAAACAGCATCACTATGGATGTTATTATTGTGCCCAGGAGACAGGGTATTAACCAGGTCATTCGAACACGTGCCGCACGAATAGCCGAGAAGGTATCCAGCTCCTCGGGGTCGGTACCAGCCATCGTATATATGTCTTCGGCGGCTTCTTCTTCGGCCACCTCAATGACGCGATCGGCGGTAATCCGGCCGACTAACTTGTCCCTCTCATCCAGAACCGGTACAACAATAAGGTCGTTTTTACTGAATATATTTCGGACTTCTTCCTGGTCGGTATCGACTTTAACATATATCGTATCGGGATCTATTAAATCATGAATTCTTTTGTTTTAGGGGCGGGTCAGCAGGAACCTTATACTGACATCTCCGAGAAATCGTCCGCTGCTGTCCACGATGTACACACAATAGAAGTCCTCGTCAATTTCCGCCGACCTGATCTTATTAACGGCCTCGGCAACAGTGGCATTCTCCTGGACGCTGATAACGACGGGGTCCATAATACCACCCGCCGAATCCTCCGAATAGCCCATCAGTTTTCTGATTTGAGCCGATTCGTCTGAGGGGATACTTCTGAGAAGCTCAATCCTTTTATCTTCCGGTAATTCGGATAAAACGTCGGCGGCGTCATCAGGATCGAGGTGCAATACGATACTGCTCAATTCTTCATTTTCAAGCAGCTCGAACAATTCCGCCCTGGTCGCCTCATCGACTTTTTCCAGAACTTCAGCCGATAGTGGTTTGTCCATGGTGTCGAAGATGGCCCGTTTGTGCTCGTTGTCCACGAGTTCCACTACTTCGGCGATATCACTGCTGCGCTGATCTCGGAGAAGTTCAGAAAGGCCCTGTTTATCGCCGGATTCCAGCAAAGACTCTATTTGCTGCAGTAATTGTTTCTGCTCGTCCGCCATTAATCTATACCTGTTTTTCCTATAGGGTAATTCTTACTTTATCCAGGAAATACTTCGTAACTGGTCCATCTACAGCACAAAATAGTGTAATTTTTGCTTTCAGGCAACAATTTTATCTTTTTACATAAACCCGTGTTATGTTGTAAAAGACAAAATATTCTTTGCTTTTATCTCATTTATAGTGTAAAATACACCTATATTATTATTTTGATTCATAGAGTATTTTTAGGCACTTAAGTTTTGTGACGAGGGCCATGCGATGAAAAGTATTATTTATGGATTATTTGCGATTTGTGCTTTGACGGCTTGTTTGTTATCAGCCGCACCTGAGCCGGCTATTATTCAGAGTTCATCTCAATGGACTATTGATACGGAATTTACCAATCCCCAGAAGATTTTTATACGGTTCACTTCAGATAATAGACCAATAGTATTTTGGTATATGATAATTACAATTACCAATAAAACCGGTAATGATGTCGATTTCTACCCTAAATGTGATTTAATGACGGATACATTTCAGATAGTCCCGGAAGGCGAAGGTGTGATACCGTCGGTTTTCGAACAAATTAAGCAGCGTCATAATAATCGATACCCCTTTCTTGAATCATTAGACCAGACCGATAATAAGCTGCTTGAGGGTGAGGATAATGCAAAAGATCTTGCCATTATATGGCCTGATTTCGATAAAAATGCCACCAAAATTACTTTATTTATTACCGGCCTGAGCAATGAAACGGCGGTAGTCAATCATCCGGTAGCTAAAGATGAAAACGGACAGCCGCTGAAGGTATATCTGAGAAAGACTCTGGAATTAAAATATACCGTTAAGAATGACCCAGTATCGAGAGAAGGTGTTAGCCTTAGCTTTGAAAGTAAGCGCTGGATTATGAGGTAGAATATTTTAATTCCACTAAATCACATGGAAAAATTTATTTATGAAGGAGGGACAGCGAAATCAATCAGGAATCTTATAAGGGGGGCACTTATGGGGGCAGGAAAGCTTAATGTGCCATAACAACTCAGTCCAATAAATAATTCCCGTTTTTTTTCATATTATTAATGCAGTTTTTGAATGACTGAGATTACCGGCGTTTATTGGAATTTTTTTTCTATCGGATCAAGTTTATAACCTCATCAGTATTGATGGCCCAGCATATTGTTCATAAGTTGTGTATTTGCAAAGCCTTTGCAGAGTTAAAATGGGCAATGTGCAAAGTCTGAATTACTAAATGTCCAATTGATAATTTGTTTGCCAAAAAGGTCTTAATGTTATATAATAAAGTTGATTTGGAAATGAGTGTTTTATGGGAAAACTGTCATGGGTAAAAGCAAAGATCCACAAAAACTTCCTCCAGTAGATCAGTTAAGAGGCAGGACACTCGGTAGAATCCTTATAAAAATGGGTGTCCTAAGTCGAGAAAAAGTCCATGAATGTCTGAAAATCCAAAGCCAGCGCCAGGGTGTAAAAATAGGTGAAATATTCCTGGAATTGGGCCTGGTGGATGAAGGCCAGTTGCGCATGGCACTTGCGGCCCAACGTGGAATGGAATATATGAATATCGACGGCATTGAAATTCCTGCCGACGTGGTGGAAAAAGTGCCGGCACAAATGGCAAAAACATACCATATCATTCCTATTGAATATAAGAAAGAGCAGAACGAATTGATCGTGGCTCTTGACAGTCCCGATAACTTCAGGGCGACGGATGACCTGAGGACGCTTATGGGTTTCAAGATTACCGCCAGAATAACCGATACAGACGCTCTTGAAAAAGCTTTGACCAAATATTATGAGGAACAGCAGGACAATAATATCAACGAACTAATAGATGAGATTCAGGGTGACAGCTTCTTAGCGGAATTCGATGGCAGGAACCAAAGTATCGACCTGGATGAATTAAAAGAGCTCTCCGAGTCGAATCCGGTAAAGAAATTGCTGAACCTGGTACTATTGCAGGCAATCAGGGACAAGGCTTCGGACATTCATTTCGAGCCGTTCGAGGACGAGTATAAGATGCGATATCGAATCGACGGCGTCCTTTACGAAATGATACCGCCTCCGAAGTATATTGCTGCGGCTCTTAGTTCGCGTATCAAGGTTATGGCGGACCTTGATATTGCAGAAAGGCGTTTGCCGCAGGACGGCAGAATTTCGCTGACTGTTCAGGGAAATCCGGTTGACCTTCGCGTCAGCGTTCTTCCCACCATGTTCGGGGAAAGTGTCGTTTTGCGTATTCTTGACAGGTCCCAGGCCAGCTTTAATCTGGGGGAGCTCGGATTAAGATCCAAAGAGCATGAAATCGTTCGTCAGCTTATTCGTAAACCCAACGGTATTATTATTGTTACCGGTCCGACCGGGTGCGGCAAAACTACGACTCTTTACTCGGCTTTGAATGAACTCAATGATATCGGGACTAAAATAATCACGACAGAGGATCCGGTGGAATATGATGTTGACGGTCTTGTTCAGGTGCAGATGAAATCCGAAATCGGGCTGACTTTTGCCCGGTGCCTTCGCTCGATATTGCGTCAGGATCCCGATATTATATTAGTCGGCGAAATTCGTGACCTTGAAACGGCACAAATTGCCGCGCAGGCCTCGTTGACCGGCCATGTCGTGTTTACGACCTTACACACAAACGACGCTCCAAGCTCGGTTGCAAGACTTTTGGATTTGGGAGTCGAGCCGTTCCTTATTACCGCAACAGTCGAAGGTATAGTAGCTCAGCGACTGGTCAGGAGAATATGCGCTGCATGCAAAACTCAGTTCGAGCCGAACGAAGCCCAATTG
>CAYVXS010000085.1:0-9469 GCA_964454885.1 uncultured Pirellulales bacterium | reverse complement strand
AATCGTCGAACGAACACGCTCCCCGACTTTTTTGAAATGAGACAGCGCACTCTGGCGGTCGGTGAAATCTTTTTCCGTGAACAACAAATCAGTCTGCCCGATATGAATTTCATCGCCGTCTTTCAAAACAACCTCATCGGAAATCCTGCTGCCGTTAATGAAAACGCCATGTTTGCTCTTCATATCGAGCGCCAGATATTGCTCTTTCTTTTCATCGAAACGAATCTGCATGTGCTTGCGGGAAACATGCTTGTCAAGAACCTGAATCAGGAGGGCTTCATCCCTGCCGATCACGTTCGTCCTGCGGCCGAGCGGATAATAGTCCCCCTTCTGCTGCCCCGTCATAATAATTATCGAAGCCATCAAAACTCCCAACTTTCGATACGTCCGAAAGGAACTATACCGACTAAAACACGACCGGATTGACATAATATCGGCCTGTCACTATATTATTGGCCATATACCGAGTAGTCAATTTTTTTTTGAAATTGTCAATTTTTGCCGTTTTACAGACGTCTTACTTAATATATAACCTCAATAAAAAACCGGATTAGTTATAAAAGCTGCTCATGAGCGACGCTGAAACAAAAAATGATAATGGGACAAATGGCGAAGGAACCGGCCCGACCCGCTCTTTTAGCAACGAGGGAAAAATTTCAATCGGGCAGATCGGACCTTACAGACTTTTAGGCATCCTCGGAGAAGGCGGCTTCTCCATTGTCTATTTAGCCGAGCAGGACAAACCGGTCAGGCGTCGTGTAGCACTGAAAGTCATCAAGCCGGGAATGGATACCAAACAGGTAATCGCCCGCTTCGAGGCTGAGCTTCAGGCCCTGGCCCTGCTGGATCACCCGAATATCGCCCCCGTATTCGATGCCGGAACCACCGAAGCTGGTCTGCCGTATTTCGTGATGGAAAACATAAAAGGTGAACCTATTACCGAACATTGTGACAGGCAAAAGCTGAGCATCGAGGAACGGCTCAATCTGTTTTTACAGGTATGCGAAGCCGTCCAATACGCTCACCAGAGGGGAATAATTCACCGCGACATTAAACCTTCGAATATACTGATTTCGATCCAGGGAGAAAGAGCCACTCCCAAGATTATAGATTTCGGGGTAGCCAAGGCCATCACGCAGCCTTTAACCGAGCGAACGCTATATACAGAACAAGGCCAGTTTGTCGGCACGCCGGAGTATATGAGCCCCGAACAGGCGGAGATGGGTGCCCAGGATATCGACACTCGCACGGATGTTTACTCACTGGGTGTCCTGTTATACGAACTCCTCGCCGGTACGCTGCCGTTCGGTTCAGAGAAACTTCGTGAAGGCGGCATCGACAACATCCGCAAGATTATCCGCGAGCAGGAACCCAAGAGACCAAGCACGCGTCTGATGAGCATGGGCGATGAAGCCGGAAAAATTGCCGAAAATCGCGACACTGATGTGGCAAATCTGACGAAACGCCTGAATAGAGAACTCGAATGGATACCACTGATGGCGATACGAAAGGACAGAACCCGCCGCTACCGGTCGGCATCCGAACTGGCAGACGATGTACGTAATTATTTGGAAGGTGCTCCATTAATCGCAGGACCGGAATCAACGGCATACCGGCTAAAAAAATTCGTGAGTCGAAATCATGCACTCGTATCCGGTATAGCAGCGATATTAGTTGTTTTGATAGCAGGTATCATTGTATCCACCGTCTTTGCCGTCAGGGCCGCCCAGGCTCGCCGCCAGGAACAGGCTGCCCGCCAAAAAGCCGAACAGGAAGCGCAAATTTCACAGGCAGTGAGTGACTATTTTCGAAACGACCTTCTTGCATCCGCCGATCCTTATGTGACAGGCGGAGAGGTAACAATCCGCTCGCTTCTCGACGCCGCGACAAGCAAACTCGAGGGCAAATTCGACCAGAATCCACTCGTTTATGCTTCGATCTGTCATACCCTCGGAATTACATACAGAAATATCAGTGACCTGGGGCCGGCAGAAAAACTTCTAAAGCGAGCGTATGAAATCAGACTGAAAAAACTCGGCCAGGACAACGTAGAAACACTCGATACAATGGACGCTCTTGCCAGAGTTTATTTGAGACAAGGTCTATATGACAAGGCGGAGGAGTTTTTCGATAAAACTGTTGAGGGCAGAAAAAAAATACTCGGCTCAAACAACAAGGATACTCTATTTGCCATGAACGGTCTGGCTGTACTGTACTTTTCCCAGGGCCGATACCAAAAGGCCAAATCATTATACGAGGAAATGCTTGGAATCAGCCAAAAAGAATTGGGCGAGGATGCCACAACTACCATACTATTCAGAGAAAACCTCGCCACTGTTTATCGGTTCCAGGGTTTATACGATCTTGCCGAAGATATGTATATTAAAGCCATCGAACAGGCAAAACGCATATTTGGCCCGACGCATCCGGACACGCTGTATTCTATAAACGGTCTTGGAACGTTGTATCTGGATGAAGGCCGCTATACTGAAGCGGAAGAGAAATTATGGGAAGCATATCAATATGAGCTGGACGTTCTGGGCCAAGAACATCAGGATACGCTCTCTACGATGAACACTTTAGGAATGGTATACATCGCACAGGGCCGCTTCGACGACGCAAGCGATATTCTTAATCTGGCATGGGAAATAGGACGCACAACTCTTGGTGAAGATAATCCTACGACACTTTCTTCCATGAACAATATGGCGATTTTGTATTCGGAGACAGAACGTTACGGGGAAGCTGAATCTCTGTTTCTAAGTACGCTCGAAGGCAGGAAATATCTGCTTGGTGAAGAACACCCGGATACACTCGATACGATGTACAATCTGGCGATGTTATATATAAAGACCGATCCCGACAGATACGGCGAAGCCGAAAAACTTCTAATCGAAACTATCGAGGACAGAAGTAAAGTCCTCGGGGAAACACATCCGAAAACCCTGGAATCCATTCAGGCTTTAGTGGATCTCTATATAATTTGGGATAAATCCGAAAAGGCCCGACAGTGGGAGAAAAAACTGCTCCCGGAGATAGACACATAATACTCTCAATAATAATTTGTGACTGCTGTCTTCAGGCCTGCAACATTTTAAATTAGACCAATCACGAATTTACAACGAAAAAACTTTTTTCATTTGACACGAGTCTGCTCGTCTGATAATTGTACTAATGCTCTTTGAAAATAAGATAATCCAACTACAGGTCCCGGGGCAAATGCATCGGGATAATCAAACGGGAACGCGGTTCAAACCCGCGGTGGTCGCGCCGCTGTGAGCGTCTGTTCCAATTGATAAACATGCCCCCGTGAAAGCGGGGATTGGAAATCCAACAGACATATCGTTAATTTTCGGATAAATATTCGGGAAACGATATCCACTGTCCACTACTCATAAACTTAGTGCCGGACGGGAAGGAGTCTTGAGGTAAGACGCAAGCCAGAAAACCTGCCTGTAGCTGGTAACACACTCACAGAAAGTCCCTTTTGTAGGTAATACAAAATGGGAGCTTTAGTGTTCTCGCGAACTGGAACGCAGGTGTTACTGACCAGCTCGATGCCGGCTTTTTATTCATCGTCCGGCTTGGCTCGATATGAAAAACCGCCGTTTCCTTCGTGGGAACGGCGGTTTTTTTATGGTCGGCCCTCGCGATAAAGGCCCGAACAAACGGAAGGAGGTGAATAAAATGGCAAAACAACATAAACATTTTATTTACATTGATTCTTCTTAGCGGGTGGTGAAAAAAGAAGAACGTAAATTATCAAAGAGAAAAAACATTGTATTACCGGAGGTAAAATTATGAGAATCATAAATTGTATTTGTATGATATTAATATCAGCCGTCGCGGGAGCTGCGCAGGCCGAGATTGCCACATTCGACGAATTAATCCTGCCGCCTGAAACCTACTGGAACGGTTCGGACGGTTCAGGTGGTTTTACCAGCAGCTCTGCTTTCTTTAACAATAACTTTACCGACTGGGGAGGTGGTGTGACATCATGGGAAGGTTTTTCCTATTCGAATATCACCGATACTACAACAGATGGATTGTCCGGCCAATATAATGCCATTACAGGAGCAGGCCAGGGTGGTTCGCCAAACTATGCCATTTGTTTTGTCGGCTGGACCGAGCCCCCCACTATCACTTTAGATACCGCAGCAACCGTTTATGGTTTATATGTGACAAACAACAATATGGTATATTACTCGCTGCTCCATAGCAGTGCACCCGCCAAGAAATTCGGCGGAACCACCGGCAACGACCCGGACTTCTTTCTTCTGACAATTACAGGCAAAGATGCCGATGGTGTTATAACCGGAACAGTGGATTTTTATTTAGCTGATTATCGATTCGATGATAACAGTATGGATTACATCGTCGATACATGGGAATATGTCGATTTAACTTCACTCGGGCAGGTCAGGACTCTGGAGTTCAGCCTTAGCTCGAGTGACAACGGGGATTTCGGCATAAACACGCCAACATATTTCGCACTCGATACGATAATATTTCAGATGGAAATAACCGATGCAGTCTCTTATAACGATGCCGGTATTAACGGATACATCAATCCAAACAATGCATGGAAACATTCGAGCCCGCAGGACCCCAACGCCGTATTAAATCCCATATTCAGAGGCTGGGCCACGGAAGTAGTTAATTACAACCAGACTTCGGGCGTGGATTATCAATGGAGCGATCCAAATAAAACTCTCGGCCTGGTGACTGGTAACGCAACCGATATTTTCAGCTTAGGGGATCTCGGCAGAGAACAAATTGACCAGGGCGAATCCGTCGGCTGGATAATCCTGACATTCGACGAGCCGATCCGAAACAATCGAGGATATGACTTTGTCGTTTTCGAGAATGGCCTGCTCTCAAATTATACAACTTCGGAAGGCTCGGTGGAGGGAGAAATACTTGCCGAACTGGCTTATGTGGAAGTCTCTTCCAACGGCATAGATTTTGTCAGGTTCAATTCGGTGTCACTCACTCCCGAACCGGTGGGGCCCTACGGAACCATTGAGATCGGCAATGTATACAATCTGGCCGGCAAATATCCCAATGCGAACGGTATTTGTACGGGCACACCATTTGATTTACAGGAAATTGCAAACCATCCGGATGTTGTTTCGGGCATTGTCGATATCAACGATATTAAATATGTGCGAATAATTGATATACCGGGAACGGGAGATTTCAGCGATAATGCAACGGAGCAAATCAATCCCTACACATGGCCCGACCTGGATTTTTATGAAAATACTCATCCGATTTACGATATGTGGCTGAGCTGGGGCTCGGGCGGATTCGATTTGGAGGCGATAGGCATACTCGAGGAACAGGAATATTCCGCAGATATTAATCTGGACGGTATAGTGGATGAATCCGACCTGGATTTGTTTCTATCGGCCTGGCAAAGTCACATCGGTCAGGAAAACTGGATAGCCCGCTGCGACCTGGCCGAGCCGAAGAATTACCTGATCGACGGCGATGACCTGGACGTATTCCTTTCGCAATGGCTCAAAACTGAAAAGTGGCGCTATTAAGAAAATATAATATTAACCCCCGGATTATGATATACAAAAAAGACAAAGCATTCACATTGATCGAGCTGCTTGTAGTAGTTTCGGTGATTTCTCTGCTATTGGCCATACTGATGCCGGCCTTGTCGGCAGCGAAATCCGGTGCACGTGCTATTGTCTGCAAATCCAACACCCGCCAGCTTCTGCTGGCAAGCACCGGCTATGCCAACGAAAACGACGGTTTTTATGTTCCGGCCGCCAGTGACATGTGGGACAGTCCCGGCTTGTGCCGATGGCACGGTTCCAGAAATACTCTCGACGAAAATTTCGATCCGACAAAAGGCCCCTTAGTCGAATATTTGGCGGACGGGCGAATTAAAGATTGCCCGGCAAAAAGGGATTTCCTCAACGGACATAACTGGAACACAAATTTCGAACAGGGCTGCGGAGGCTACGGATACAACATGACTTACATAGGCAGCCGGCTCTGGCAAAGCGGTATTTGCAACACACAAGCCTGGAAAGACGCTTACACCAGGACAACACGTACTACGGAAATTTCAATTCCGGCCAAAACACTGATGTTCGCAGATACCGCGATGGTCAAAGATGAGAATTTCCTGATCGAATATTCGTTCGCCGAGCCTCCTTTTACAGTTTATAACGGCCGGCCGGTTACAGATTTTTACATGTCACCGTCCATTCATTTTCGCCACAGGGATTTTACGAACATCGGCTGGGCCGACGGCCATACCGGTCAATCTCGATGTACAAATTCCGGCGGTGAAAACATCTACGGAATTAGTTCGGCTGAGATGAAATTAGGCTGGTTCGAACCGGTTAACAACACATTGTTCGACCTGGAATAACAGGATCAGTTAAAAAAAGGGCCCATACCGAATCAATTCGGCATAGGCCCATATCTAACAATCTTATACACTACCGCGGGAAAAGATAAAACCGTTTAGGGCTCTACTTCTACCTTTGAAAACACAATAGCATCGATCCTCAAAGCCGCTGCCCTGTAAGAAATCTCCAGATTATGTGTGCCGGCAGAAAGCGTAAACTCTACCGGTGGTTCGGTACCACCTTCATTTTTCACCTCCTGCGACCAGTGCCAGTAATCTCCGGTTGGTATATCATTAAAGTGCAACCAGCCATCCGCCAGAGGTGTAACTTCCGACTGAACGGTAGCATCAGGGATACGGACCCAGCACGAATCGTCACCACCCGGGAATCCGACCCGCAAACGAGCCGTATAGGTTCCACCTTCGACCGTAAAGGGGATAGTCACGGTACCATCAGGATACGGTGGAGCATCGGCTGCTGCAGTAGTACCTGACTCCATGCTGACATATCGACCACCCGATGCATTCGGATCATCATAATACATCATAGGGGCAGTGACGGTTCCGGCTTCCGCCTCGACCCAGACTTCTTCGGTTGGTACCGCCGGTGCGATACGATACAATCTGATTTCATCGATTAATATTATCCCAGAGCCACCGGTACCACCTATTCTCTCGAAACCAATGGTTAGTTGTGTGACGTTACTTAGACTGATTCCCAGTGCGGCCAGATCGATATTCCACTGCATCCACTGGGGTCTGGAAATATTTCCGTCGAAGACTACCTTGGAATTATTTACCTTAACATACATTCGATCCGTGGCGGCGTTATTTCCCGGGTCGCCATAGATATTCAATACCAAAGTAGTAGGTGAGCCAATAGTCCAATTGCGGCCTACTGCAAGCTTACTGGTATCCGCGGTAATCTCGGATATGCTCACACTCGTATTGTTATAGAATAGCGGTGCCGATTGATTACCACCAAAGACGATGGAAGTTTCCATCGTCGGCTCGAAGGCTTCGAAATACCCCATGGTTGAGCCGTTGGTTCGTACAGCAGGAGGTTCGACATAACCGTCCAACCATGTCAGATAGACTAAATTGCTTTCTGCACCTTCAAGAACATCATTGTATGACTCGAAATCATCGACAACAATATAATCCTGTGTGGAGAAACTCCATGTTTTACCTTCCCATACCGGTGCAGCTTCAGCATTATTAACCTCATCTACCCGCCAGAAATAAGTGCTCTCCAAATCGAGTGACAGCGGACCATCGCTGGCCTGACTCACTGTCGTAACAGGAGCAGTACCGTCCATAACAGTCTGCTCGTCGGTGCTGATATACACTTTATGCTCAGCGGCCTCTCTTCCGGCCCTCCATGAAAGTGTCGCATCAACAGCAACATCCGTCGCCGCATCATCCGGACTGGGATACCTTGCAGAAACAGGGATGGCGATAAATCGTACCTCACTCAAACCAAACTGGGTGTTGCCGAATATGTCGCTACCCCAGATACTGGCAGGTATAATTCTGACATATTTTGCCGCTACACCATCAAGCGCTACGGTAGTATTCGCGGCATAATCATCCGTCCCGGGTGCCTGGGTAAACTGGGAAACATTATCCACTTGTGCCCATGTGATTTCATCCATCGAATACTCGACGGTTACATCCATGATCCCGAATAACGAAAGAATCGATTCGCCGTTATAGTTCCAAACCAACATCTGATACAATTTGTATGGTTGGTCGAATTCATACTGAATCCATGCCTGGCCTGTTTCGCCCACGGCCGTACTCCACATCGCCTCCGTATCAATCGAATGCAGGTCATTTGCATCCAGACCGGAACCGTTTATAGTCTGTTCTGGCCCCTGATCCACCGCCTGGCTGGAAGCTGTTGCGGTAATACTTTCTTCGGGAATTGTCACGGCAAAAGGCTCGATTTTGAAACTCCAGACTTTACCCTTATATACAGTAGAATCAGGTGGTCCATCTATCTCATCTACTCGCCAAAAGTAGATTTGATCAAATTCCAGTCGTCCGGGATCGAAACTGCTTGTATCTAATGCAGGACCAACTAATAGAGGACTACTTGTATCTGCATTGTTAACATCATCGAAATTAGTACCGAGATATAAATTACGACTAACGGCTGTATCAGACGGTGTCCATTCAAGAATAACGTCCCGTTCCACATTTACAGCTTCGTCGTTCGGATTCGGATATAAAGCGATTCCCAATATTGGAACAATCTCACCTTCAAGAAACGAACCACCCTCTGCAAGCTCTCTTGACCGAATAATTAACTGCTGGTTCTCTTCCGAGGGAGCAATCAAGAATGTAACGATTCCATCTGTATCACTGTTAAGAAAATCCGCTAATGCCTGGCTCGTATCGGTTGAGAACCTGATTCCTGATGTCCCTGGCCCGGAAAATGTCAATAAAACATCCGTCAGGTCGGCATAATCCAGTTCTACAGGAGAATCAAGAGCCGGTGTTGGATTATTCTGAACACCCGGTGCGGTATTCCAGGTCAAGGATTCAACCCCGAGCAAATCCAAACTTTCAATAATGCCATAAACGTTCACTTCACCATTCAGATTGTAACTGTAATGGCTGAAACTAACATTTGAGAATTGTCCCTTGCCTTTGAGTTCAGATATATCGTAACTAATCAAAATAACATGACGTCTGGAAGCAATATCACGTGCCTCCAGGCCTGTGCCTGTTGGGTTGCTTCCGCTCGCCCATCGCCCGGAGTTATCAAGCGTGTTATCTTCGACAACTGCTAAACTAAATGATTCAGCCTGAAGATTACTCGCTAAACAGGTGAGTATTAGAAAAGTGATCAAAAAGAAAGTTTTTCTAAACATAATAATCCTCCTTCAAAAGAGTTAGAACATTGATTGGCTATAAATAAATTCCTGCTTTATGATATACAACGATGTGTTTAAGTCTTCCGACCTGTCACACCTCCCTTCATAAATCCCCAAAATAACCGAAAATTAAGAAAAATAGCTGTTAAGTATTAAAAATGTATCGATAATACCTTCCTCTTATATCGCCTCCACCATGAATCAGCTTTTAAAG
>CAYVXS010000084.1:0-9568 GCA_964454885.1 uncultured Pirellulales bacterium | reverse complement strand
TGCTCTGTAGAAAAGCTCTTTGGCAAATAGGATAATTCCTATGTTATGGGCTAACACCCTTAACATCATCTCGCGATTTTGTGGCCAGTAAGTCTTAGAGCTGAGACATTCACCCTGATTACGTTTAATCATACTCATAACAGTTTCTACCTGCCAGCGTTGCCCATATGTTTTCTTGTCAAATTCGGTTCGCATTAGTTCACGATATTTACCCTTAAATGGTTTGGGATATAAAGTGGGTCTGCCGAGTTTGGGAGGTATAATACTTGTTATGTCCAAATGCTCACGTGCAAAACGATGATTGGATTCACTATCATAACCAGCATCAGCAAGTATATAGTCGATAGCATACTTCTGAGCCGCAGGTGTAAGGATTTTTTTGAATTGGTTCACATCAACACCAGGGCCGCGAATGGCAAGAACCGAAAGTATCATATGGTTACTGCAATCGCAAATAACAGCGAGTTTAGGCCAACGCCTGTAAACGGTATTTTCATAGATTTCGAGCTGTTTTACGCGTTTTCGCCTGACAAAATATTTGCTAATATGTCCGGCTTCAAGGCCTGTGTAGTCAACGGCTGCTAATTTGATCTTCTTGTTTGGACAGATGGTTTTTACTGTGTTTTCAAGCAGCTTGTCAACCAGACTATATTTTAGTAATCGAATTGATGCCTTTTGCAGGGTGGTGAAGTGAGGTACTGTTGAGATGTTAAATGTTTCACACAAGGTAGGATTGTCACTAAGTATTTCAGTAATTCCTCTATAGTCTGTTTTGAAAAAGATTTTCAAGATCAGACAAGTGAACAGTTGTGCCTGTGTGAATTTCTTTGGACTGAATTTGTGGTGATATTGAGGTAATGTATTTTTTGCTATGGTGTATGCTGCCTGTGCCACCTTTATTGGAGATTTAGATGTTTTGCTCATTTTCGATTGTATAAACTAATCGAAAACAGCGCGCAAGTTTAAAATAGGTGGTTTATGAAAGCTTTTCTACAGAGCACTCCCGACTCCTTTTTTACTCGATATGCTTCTCGACAGTTCTTCACATAAAACATCCAAAGGTTCGTTATCTATACAAAGGCGTTTCCAAATCGAATAATTCAATATATTCCAGAACGTCATCGCATTCTTTGGCTCTACAGACTGAAAATGCCTAATTAATTTTTTGTCAAAACACTTTGACGCCAAAGAAACCATCGGTTCAAAAATCCCCCCTTTATATGCCCATTTATTCGGAGCGATACCAAATCCTGACTTAGGCCGATTTATGATAAAATCCGCGATATGCAAATCTTTAGCAATGCTACGTAATATGTGCTTGGGCTCTTTTAGTTTGATTTCCCATTTTACAGAAAGTCCATTCTGCAAAAGTTCACTGTTATAGAAAGGATAATACATTATTTTACCGCTGCCTTCACTGAGTTTAGACCAGATTGATTTCGTAATAGAGATGTCAGTGATAATATCCATTATTGTAAATATGTCATATATTGAATTATTCTCGAATTGCTTTATGGATTCATATTTATTTTCAATTATATCTTTCCTGCTGACATTGAAAAATTCGCAAACCCAATCTTCACTTCCATAGTTAGTATAAGAATATATTATATTGCCGGGATCGTCCAATCGCTTATCAATACGTTTACCTGCATTTATTACATTAATAAACCCGTAGCCTCTTTTTGTAATTCTCGAAACAAGCTTTATGAGAAAAAATAACGGATCCACAGACAATGGCTTATAGATGGTTTTACGTCTGTTCCAGTGATATATCCAATGGTGCAGACTCATGCCGAAGATCCCGTCTGCGCCTTCTCCCGATACTATGACATTCCTATCACCAGGAATACAATTTTTAAACAGCAAATACAACATAACAGATTGCAGGTGATGAACCGGCTCTTCAGCGGCCGATATTGCTTCCAATAAACCATAAAGGTATTCGTTTAAGTTGGCCCGGTAAAGACAATGATCAGAATTAAAAAATTCCGCGGCCGACAGGGCATATTTCTTTTCTACATCATCCACAGGATCCTCGAACGGGTATATAGCAGAGTAACTTTTATTTAAACCAAAAAGATTTTTACAAATAGCAAATAAAATCGATGAATCCAGACCGCCGCTGAGCAAAACAGATAATCTGTTACGGCATGGACGCAAAAAGTCAATGGATTGAAATAAATTCGAGTAAACTTGTCCTGTGATTTCGTTTACCGAAGCAGATTCCGGGAAATCTGCAAACTTAAAATCCAGGGGATTATATTTATGTTCTGATTCCACAACACATTTTCCATCAATCACTGCAATATTCAACCTGGAGCCAATAGAAAGTTGATTGATGTTTTTATATAATGTTTTGGGTGGTGTAATACAACGATACACAAAAAATTCAGGCAAAACGTTTTTGTTTTCCTCAATTATTACTCCGGCTTTCCTGAGCATCGATATATGCGTGGAACAATAAAACTCTCCCTTTGAATTTACATGATAATAAATCGGTCTTCCCGATATAGTAGGTTTGAAGACGGAAAGTTTATTTTCTTTCTCGTTGAAAACAACTTCCGACAGAATCACTTCCCTGACATCCGGCCGGCTAACAAGCGGGGACTCAATAATCGAATATCCACCCGAATTCGTTGAATATCGCGATAAGAAATTATCAGTAACAATTGTTGTCGAAAGCAATCCTGTATCGACTTGCTTAACGATACACTTACTGTGGAGGAACCTTTCTTCGATCCGGTTTTTGGTTAATGCAATCAAAAACATTCAGTCCCTCTTTCCTAAATTACAGTCAATTAAGGTCCACAAGGCGAATTAACTGTATATTTGATACAATATTATAGTTCTGTTTATAGCTTACTCCTCCATATATGAAAAACTCCGTAAGTTATTATGATAGCAAATATTACATACAAATACAAGCCAAATTTCATAAAGTAACGACCAACTGGACAGAAACCGGCCCGGTTTTTAATAATGCCCGGTAATAACAGTGAGGATCTGCCCTGCAACTAATTAAATTCGACCTTTCGTATTCCACATCGCTCCATTCTGAAGATTACATATCAAGATGCTTGCAAATATTCGTGGAATTATGTATCCTTTTATAAGGAATAATCCTTTTAATTGAAGAATATGAGGGTAAGGACAATGGCACATAAAGTTTTCGGCGGAGATAAAAAATTGCCTATGAAGTCATTATTAGCCTCATACGAACGCAAGTTCATCGACAACAATGTCCATCGGTTTCCCCCGTGGATCCAGGGTTACGACCTGACATTAATGACCATTCACTGGTCTATCGGCCTGATAATTTTCGGATGGCTTGCAAGAAACAATCATAACTGGTTGTGGCTCTCGTCTTTAATGCTTGCTCTGCAATGGTTCACGGACTCATTCGACGGCGCCCTGGGCAGGTACCGCGACAGCGGTATCCCGAAATGGGGCTATTACATGGACCATTTTCTGGACTTCGTCTTTATGAGCGCGCTGCTGATAGGATATTCATTTTTAGTTGCCAGTCCCGCCAAGCAGATGGTCTATTTTTTAATTCCGATAGGCGGTTGTTTCATGGTCAGCTCGTATTTAGCTTTCGGGGCAACGAATGAATTTAAAATTACATTCCTTCGGGCCGGACCGACGGAGATGCGAATATACTTTATTATCCTAAACTTCCTGATAATATGTTTAGGTACCGCCTGGCTCGAACGAATTCTCCCCTTTATATTCGCCATGATTTTTATTTTGATGTGTATTGTCGTGTATCGAACACAAAAATACATCTGGAATATCGATATGGCGGACAAAAAAGCAAGTGACTCGAACCGGCAGGAAACAACCTGATTAAAAACCTTTTACCTAAAACCGGATACAAAGTTCATATCTGTAGCAAATCATCTATGAGAACTCCGGTGGTCTGTTCAAATTAATGGGGATGTTTGCTTCAGCCGAGCGGATATGGATATCCTGCTGTGGGAAGGCAATCTCTATACCCGCCTTTCGGAAAGCATCGTCGATAGCGCAATTAATGCCGTGCCATACAGGTAAATAATTCTCTATTCCCGCAACATAAACACGCAGCTCGAACTCAAGGGAGCTGTTCCCGAAGCTCCTGAACAGAACAATCGGCCTGGGATTGTCCAGGACCATAGGATTTACTTTTGCAACGTCATAAAGTGTTCTTTCGGCCTTGGCGATATCGGAGCCGTAGGCGATGCCGACAATAAAATCCCTTCTGAGAATATTATCCGATAGGGTCCAGTTAATAAGTCGGCCCGTGATGAATTCTTTGTTCGGCACGACAAGCTCGCGCTGGTCCCACTTGCGAATCGTGGTAGCGCGTATTTTTATCTTCGTGACCGTACCGGTAACATCGCCGACGGTGACAACATCATCGACACGAACCGGCTGCTCGAAAAGAATAATCAGGCCGCTGATAAAATTGGCGAATATTTCCTGAAGACCGAAACCCAGACCGACTGTCATCGCCGCGACAAGCCACTGGACCTTGGACCATCCGATCCCGATTTTTGTAGACGCGAGAACCACTCCGACGATCACGATAATATAGCGGCAAACAGTAGTAATGGCAAAGCGTATACCTGCATCAAGTGGAAGTTTTCTTAATACGACGATTTCCAGCAAGCCCGGGACATTACGAGCGACGATAATCATCATTACTATTATAATTAAAGCCGTAACAAACGCACCAAGCTTGATTTGTTCTTTTTTCCATACAACAATTTCACCCAAAGTGCTGAGCGCCGGAAGAGCATCCCGCCAGATATACCATAATCCTATGACAATCAGGACAAAAACAACGGCATTAATTAATCTGCTTGTCTGCTGTGAAATCTCGAAGATTGTTTTTTCAGGTTTGGTCTGACTCTGCTGTGGTGGTGCCGATTCTGATTGTTTGGGCTGTTCCGCCGCCTCCGCTTCTTCCCTTGCGGCTGCCTCAGCCTCACGTTTGTGCCTTTCAATCAGCGCCAATTTGCGTCTTGTGACCAGCAGCCACCTTGTCAGCATGGCCTTGAAAAAAACCACCAGTAAAACGAGCAGCAGCGTGATTATAAACTTCTCGGAAAGATATTTTGCTGCGTAGAAATAGCCGAAAGCAGCCGTAATCGAAAAACCTATCGGAAGAACCAGGCACAAGGGATACCAGATATATTTGAAACGTCCTATCCACCCATCAGGGTACCGTTTAATATAAGGGCCTGCGACCGGCCCATCGAGGCGAAGCAGCCGCAGAAGGAAAACAGCAAGCACAACGAGCACGATAATAAAAACAAGACGGCCCATTGTATTGTAAAAAACTTCGTTGCTCTGCTGCAACTGAAGGACTCTAAATAAGAACATCAGCGGGATCGATATAGCAAAAAACCACTGCATCTGCTTTCTGATGGAAACAAGAGCATCCTCTCTGACCCGGAAATGATCCGACATCAGCCCTGCCGGCATTGTAATATGTCGAAGCAGTTCAAAAGCAAAAATTCCCACGGCCAGATAAAGCAAACCGCCGGCCAGGGCCAGGATAAAATCAACGCCTGACGTATCCGAAGAAAGACGCCAATAAAAAAACAGAATGAGGATGGGCCACGTCACGGTCAGAAATATGGTCAGGACGAACACTTCGATTGTATGTTTAAAGCTGTCGGTGTTTACGTCGAGCACTTTTTTAGATAATCCTTCGATGATTTTGTGTATTCTGCGATGCAGGATTACCGAGAGGGAAAAAAATGCAACGATCCCTATATATTGCAGAGGATTCCTTTTAAAATCTCCCCCAAGAAATCCGGCCGTCTGCCGCCAGTTTCGAGCCGAGGCAAGCCATGTTAAGGTCTCTACGATTTCCGCCCCGTTTTTCATGTTTAATGTAGAGCTGCTTTTGACCCAGAGGATATTGGCGTCAATAAAATCGGCATACTTCTGAACGGTGCGAACATAAGACCGTTCCATACTGTCAACTTTTTGTAAATCTGTTGAATAATTAATATAAAGGTCTTTAAGGGACTCGAGCGCTTTTCTTTTGTTTTGAAGCTGGAGGATAAGGGTTTGTCTATCTGAATCTGTTAAAGAAGGTTCGATTTTATCAATTAAATCATCGGCGTATTGTTCGATGTTGTTAAGTTCGGCCCATTCTTTGTCATACTGGAAATAATTCAGGTAAGCATCCGATATCTCCGTCAATCTTGATTTAATCCTTTGTCGATTTTGCTGAATGTTAGGCAGCTCGTTTCGTTTAGTCAGAAACTGAACACCCATCACATCGGTGACTTTCCCGGCCGTTTCGACCGCTTTTTGAATGTCCTCGAAATCACTTTTTATCGACGTAAGCTGCTCATCAATCTGCTTTAAGTATTGTGATGTTTTTTCGATCTTATCGACAAGTTTAGTCTGTTTCGTAGTAAGCTCGACGTTTTCCCCGATAATCCTTTGAATAATCTCCGGTGTCGAGGTGCCTGTTTGTTCCTGGGCCTGTTCGGCTTCTTTCTTAGCGGCCTGAGCCTCTTTGATTCGCAGGTCATTGACTTTCTGCTGCCAGAACTCCACACTTTTTTGCGCAAAAGCCAATTGGCGTGAAGCTAAATCTCTTTTAGTCGAGAGCACATCTTTCCTGGCATCGTAACAAAGCAGCTCCTGAGTGTTGGCTTCGATCTGAGCTTTGAAAGTGCGTTTTTGAACGGCCAGAAGAATCAGGTTGGCCCGGGCAAGCGGTGATGAATCGGCTTCAGCTTTTGCTGCAGCGATTTTTTTATTTATCTCATCGAGCTTTTGTGTAGCGGTACTGGATTCTTCGGGAATTTTTGCTCTGCGATCTGCGCGTCTTTTAGGCTCATTTTCCCAATATTCCGAAATTTTTTTGGCCTGATCAAGGGCAAGCGTAGTTTCGGTCAGTTTTTGTTCGGCCTGGGTAAGTGTTATATCGGCCGAGATTTCGGGTGCAGTGAAAGTAGCCTGTTTGGCAAGGTCCTCTTTGGTTTTTTCCTGATCGACAGGAGCATCTTTACGCCTTCGACTGTAATCATTTGCATCGCTTTCAAGCTTTTGAGCCTGCTGTAATTGCGTGATCGCCTGGTCATAAACTTCATTGATTTTGGCCTTAACATCATCGCTCAATTCTTTCGAATCGGAAATATTCTTCTTTTGCGCCTGGAGCTGGTCCACCGTCAGACCCGCAGCAAGGTCTGTTCCGGTCGTTTCCGGGGCCGCGAGAACAACCACAGGTGATGCATTGGCATCCTGTGCTTCGGAAGTACCGGTACTACTGTTCGACTGAGACTGCGAACAGAGAGCAACAGGTGCGGCATAGAAACAAAGAATGGCAAAAATGACTAAAATAATCTCTATTTTTATCCGGCTTGGAAAACATCCGGTCCGTCGTCCGCAAGGCATAGTCCATCTCCAAACTTCGGGTATTATTTCCTGTTTTTTTATACGAATAAGTATAATGCAGGATGTGTTTATGGAAAAGATAAAAAAAGTCTCCAACAAAAACAGTATTTTTCATCAATATTCGAATTCTCGTGTTTTTTTGCCATTAGTCCGAAGTAATGGTATAATACACCAAAACTTATACCCCGAAACTCAAATTAGAAGACAAAAGGAGATTAAAAATGAAAGGCAAAATATCAATCCACACGATATTATTATTGGCAATATCGATAGCGAGTTTTTGTTCCGCCCAACAAGCTGTGACAGCACCGGACGCAAAGGTCGAGAAACTCGCCGGCGGCTTTAACTTTGTCGAAGGCCCGGCGGCGGATACTCAGGGAAATATCTACTTTACCGATATCCCCAACAATCGTATCCACAAATGGTCCGTGGACGGCAAGCTCTCGACTTTTCGCGAAAACTCTGGTGGTGCCAACGGACTGTATTTCGATAAAGACGGCAATCTGTTAGCATGTGAGGGCGGTGGGCGGCGATTAGTCTCCATCGACAAACAAGGACAGGTAACGGTATTGGCCGACAGCTATGAGGGCAAAAAGTTTAACAGCCTAAATGATCTTTGGATCGATCCGAAGGGAGGGGTGTATTTCACCGACCCGCGTTACGGCGACCGAAGCGGTATGGAGCAGGACGGCGAACACGTATATTATTTGTCGCCAGACCGCAAGAAACTAATCAGGGTCATCGACGATATGGTCAGACCAAACGGGCTTATAGGCACCCCAGACGGCAAGCTTCTTTACGTGGCGGACTATGGCGACAGGAAGACATTTGTCTATACAGTCAACGAGGACGGAACCTTGTCGAATAAAAAACTTTTCGCACCAGAAGGCAGCGATGGAATGACTATAGACAACGAGGGCAACGTTTACCTGACTACGAACGCGGTAGCGGTTTATAACCCGAAGGGACAAAAAATCGAAACAATCCGGGTCCCCGAACAGCCGACCAACGTCACTTTCGGCGGAAAAGACAATCAAACACTTTATATCACTGCAGGGACTTCGCTATATTCTATCCCTATGCGGGTAAAAGGAGCCGAAAGAAAGCAGGCCGCCTCGGAGCTTGGATTCGAAGAAGACATAATTAAAACCAATGCCGGTGATTTGAAGATAACCTTTATCGGGCATGGAACTTTAATGTTTACATTCAACGGCAAGATTATCCACGTTGACCCGGTCGGCAGAGAAGCCGACTATTCGAAAATGCCGAAGGCCGACCTTATTCTCATCACCCACGAGCACGGCGATCACCTCGATCCCCAGACGATAAAGATTTTACAGAAAGAAGGAACTCAACTGGTCTTAACCAAAACGTGTGCCGAAAAAGTTTCCGGCGGAATTATCATGCAGAACGGCGATGTAAAAACAATCCAGGGATTAAAAATCGAGGCCGTTCCCGCTTATAACATGGAAAAAAGTTTTCATCCCAAAGGAAACGGCAACGGCTATATAATTACGTTCGGCGATAAAAGAGTGTATGTCGCCGGTGACACAGAAAACACTCCCGAAATGAAACAGCTAAAAGATATCGACATCGCTTTTCTACCTATGAATCTTCCATACACAATGACACCTGAAATGGTCGCCGACGCAGTGAAAGCTTTCAGGCCGAAGATTCTATACCCGTATCATTTCGGACAAACGGACACAAGTTTGCTTGTCGATTTATTAAAAAATGAAAAGGATATCGAGGTCCGCATCCGAAAGATGGAATAAGCAGATATCGTATTTGATTGGTTTAACTCGAATATTATTTTAATACGTCAAGCCATAACCGAACTCGAACAAAGGATTCTTAGAATCGTAGGGGACATCTTCTTTCTGGTTCCTGACTTCCTCCATCGAGCGTGGAAGCTCTATCGGCAGTTTTCCCGTCGGCTTAAATTTGCCGAACAAAACATCCAGAACGGCCGCGTCGCTGCTGCCGAAAGTGGCCAGTATGGCGGCCGCCTGTTCGGCAATTTCAGGGATAACTGCCGCCCTTTCGATGTAAATACAGACAATGGTCGGCTTTGCATTCATAAGTTCAACGATGCGTTTTAGATCCCGGTCCTTAAAATCGAGATCCCCCTGGTGCATAATGGATTCAAGAGGACCTTGTCGCG
>CAYVXS010000083.1:0-9622 GCA_964454885.1 uncultured Pirellulales bacterium | reverse complement strand
AACTTTTTAAAACACACCTTCAATATATTTTCACTGAACCGAAGGATTCTTTTCTTCCGGAGATAATAAAGGCGTCATTGTAATAGCATCAGGCTGTATGTCTTTTCCCAATTCAATTCGGTCTACAAGCCTGGAAATATTCGAGCCTCTTAAATGAATATCCTGAGTCTTTTCACCCTGCAGTTTTATAAAAACACCATCGGACTCCTCGTCTCTAATATTCTGCATCATAATATCCCGGCTGTCATAAAACGAAAAGACTGGCGATTTTTCAGGCAGTATTTTGACATTCGTCAATATTATCTGCTCGGCATCGGCACAAACAAGGCCGGTATCGGCGGAAATCACAACATTCTCCAATCCTATTCCCCTGATTGGCATTTCCGGCAGTCCCTGTAATAAAATAGCCCCGGCGGCACCGCGACAGGTAATGTTTTTACAATATATTTTCCTAAACTGCGGTGTCCCTTCATTAACCGGTACAATTTCTTGTTTTGCGCTCGAATCCTGCTGCTGGCTTTCTTCCGGGATGGGAGCCTGGCCGCCGTAAAACATATTGAAGCGAATGGCCTCGGTCGCAATGTTCGACATCCGGATATCTTCGATAAAAATATTTTCGACAATGCCGCCTCGCCCTCGGGTGCTCTTGAACCGCAGGCCGACATCCGTACCCATAAACGTGCAGTTGCGGACACAGATGTTCCTAACGCCGCCGGACATTTCACTGCCGATGACAAATCCGCCGTGCCCGTGATATACCGTGCAATCGGTTATAAGCATGTTCTCGCTCGGCTTGCCCCTTCGCCGGCCGTATTCGTCACGACCGGATTTGAGACAAATGGCATCGTCACCCACGTCGAAACGGCAGCCGGTGACAATTACATTCCTGCAGGATTCCAGGTCAAGACCGTCGCCGTTTTGCGAATACCACGGATTGCGGACACTAATATTTCGCACAATCATATTCTCGCACAGAAGCGGATGAATATTCCAGGCGGGGGAATTTTGAAAGGTGGGGCCGTCCAGAAGGACATTTTTGCATTGAATCAATGCGACCATAACAGGACGAAGGTATGGACGCACTGGTGCGTAATCTTCCAATTTTACATTATCTTTACGCTGCAGCGAGGCCAAAATCTGCGGTCCATTCAGAGCCTCTTTGGTCGGCCACCACATATCACCTGCCTCGTTTAAAACTCCGCCGGATGCAATCAGGTCTTTCCACTGGCGCTCGGTCATTTTGAATTTTTTCACCGGCCGCCACGCCTGTCCCGCCCCATCGATGATTCCCTGACCGGTAATGGCAATATTTTCAAGACCATTCGCGTACAGCGGTGACATGCACTGGACTCTCGGCCTGCCTTCCCATGTGGATTGTATCAGGGGATAATCTTCGTAATCTTCACTGAACTGAATTACCGCCCCCTGTTCGAGATGCAAAGCAAGATTGCTCTTAAGCTCAATCGCCCCTGTCAGCCATATACCGGAAGGTACAACCACACGACCGCCGCCGACTTCGGCACAGGCTTTAATTGCATCTGCAAAGGCCTTGGTATTTTTTGTTTGACCATCCCCTACTGCCCCGTAATCGGTAATATTGAACGTCCTGTCGGGAAATTGCGGCTCATTTATCACCGGTATCTCAAACGGAAAATCGGATGTGCCGGATAAATATGCATTTCCTGAACTTCCCAATGAGCAATTGTCTGTCTGTAAACTGCAAAAAATCAAAAAGAAAAAGAAAACATAAATGCTATCCAAACACGACTTCTCACATTTTTTATACATTCTTACTTTCCTTTAACGATAATCTCTCGGAAACATCTAAAAGCATTTGAAGACTGGTTTGGCAATCTTCGGTACTATAAAACTTCGGTCCCATGCCGCACGGCAGTGTCAACAAATCGCCATCCTGGAAATCTTTAACGTTATCTATGCTTTGGATTCCCCAGGCGATTCTCTTGTCATTGCGATACTGCGGATATTTCGTTATGTCGTACTTAGAGGCATCGAAGCTGATAATATCCAGCTCGGAACAGAATAGTTCGTCCCAGTTCATATTGCCGCAGACGTGAACCCCGAAGGTCACATCGAAGCTCCCGAAAAGCGCCGCCCACAACTGCTGATAATCGAATCCAGCATGTCCCAAAGCAGGCTCATCCAAAAATAGAATAATCTCACGCACGTTCAAGCCATCAAGCAAAGCGGATATATGTTCGTACGCCCTGGCTACGGCGTCATCTTCGGAATACCCGCTCAGAACCAGCGTCGCCGGTCCGATGCACTGGACCTTAACCGTCTCGAATCCATCGACTTTCCGTTTGAAAGCATCGAGGCAGCTCATATGGCCGGGATTTTTTATATAATCCAGCATGGCGTCACCCAGTTTCGGCAGCTCGGGCAGAAACGGGATGTCATGCCGTAAACTAAACTCGAGGGCTTCATTAACATTATCGTATGGCAAAGATCCGATTTGAGTAACTATCTTTCTTCCATTCATTTGATTTTCCTCAACTTCCTGTCTCGGGATTTTTATATCCGGCTCCATTCGAACCGGTAAAAGTAAAACGCATGAAAACTATCGGCCGTTTTCGGTAACTTGGCCGGAATTTTTCAAAAAAGCGATAATCATAATGGTTATCAAAAGACCGACAAGTCCGAGAGCCAAAAACCACTTCAGATGAACAATTAATAAGCCGAGCAAAATAAGTGCAATCCACTTCGAAAATTTTTCCGGCTCAAGAGACACAAGCCCTTCCATTAAAAGCGATATTAAACCAAATGCCACTATTGCCAGGCCAAGCAGCCGAAGAAACCAGTTCAAGGCCATCTCAAGAAATGCCGAGCCGCCTATTCGTAAAGTCAACGCCAAAAACAGCGCCAGTACGATCAACGCTACAAAAACAACAACCGCCGTGAGAACGAATTGCCCTACTTGACTTTTTTGCATATGTCTGTCCTTAAAACCGAAGCGAGATTATTATCGATACCGGGATTAACTTTCACCGGCACATCCGAGGATTATAACATCAGATTCGGGTATTGTCATGTCGGAACAACAGATGCGGCTCGCTTTTATAAATTACTTCCCGCTCGAAAATAAAACCGGTCTTTTCCAGAACACGTTGCGAGGCCAGATTATCGGGATGTACGACGCAAGCCATACCGAACAGGCCGATTTCCGATAATCCTATCCGCACTACGGCCCCGGCAAATTCTGTCGCCAAACCTTTATTCCAGAACTCGGGCAGCAAACCGTACGCCATTTCCACCTCGTCGTTGCCGCCCAAAACGGCATTTCGCAACCCTCCCCGGCCGATTAAACCTCCTGTGGAATTTTCCCGAAGTACCCATATTCCATATCCGTATCTTTTCCAGTGGGACAGATTCTGCTCCATGTAATCCGCAGTCTGTTCACGGGAACGTTTGCCGCCGAGATAGGACATCACCTGCTCATCCTGATGCATTCGATGTATGAACTCAATATGCTCTTCCTTCAAACGTTCGGCGGAAATCCTTTCGGTGTTGAAATTATCCAGGCTATTCATGTAAATATCCGTTTTTTTACTTGCCCTGATTTTTCATCTTAAGCTGGAAGCTATGGACCTGTTCGTAATCTTTTCCCATCGCAATTCTGACGGAACCTGTGCTGAGATTGTAAACAACAGACCACACCGTATTACTCAGTTTCACACTTTGGAGCAACTTCATAGCCTGATCCTGAGATAGATGTCCCTCTGCTTTGTTGAGATTCTCGCTCGCTAAATCATACCTCCAGCAACCGGATTCCGCTTTTGCCTCGGATAGCAGGAAATTGGTCGAAACCTGCCACGGTTTATCGTTGCGATTTAAAACCATCCTGCCATCCACATACTCGACCACTACGGAACTTCCTGAAACGTCTGCAATGTGAAGATGACCACAGACTACAGGAAAATTAGGATTGTATTTTTGAATAAGAATTATCGCTTCGTTTACGTCCCTTGCATGATCCAGGATGGCACGCATCATCTGGTTGGAAATCAGTGTCGGTTTGTTCGGGTCGTAAGGCAGGTTTTTGAACGGTACGGCGTTCTGACCGACCGCCACTCCCCATTCGTTCATGCCATCCATTACAGCATAGGGCGTCCCTAAAAGATTTAGTCGCTTTTTCCAGGGAATCTCCTGCATCCCTTCGAGCCCATAATAATACAGGTCCACCATCGAGACCGAGGCATATCCGCCGAGAGGATCGGTGAATAAAAGCAAGGACGAACGATGCTGCCAGTCGAAGTTCCTGCCGAAAACGGCGTCGCCCTCGTTACTCAAAGCCGCAAAGCTTGTACACGCATCCGGATTCAGGGCCTTATAGAACTTCTTAAAGATCGGCCAATCGATCCCGTGTTCCGAGAACCAGTCGAAAAAATAAGTCCCGTGATACTGCATAACAAAAAGGGGATAATCGTCCACCCGTTCCAATGACGCTATCGTTCTTACAGGGCCGTACGATATAATACCCAGGCCGGCAACCAGCGCGAGCAGACAAACAAGGAAAATTCTTTTTATGCGTTTATGTCGCTTCTTTTTTTGTTTATTTTTTTGGTTTGTTCCTGTTTTATCGATTTCCATGTTTATATCCACCGCTTGTTTCCATTGCTTTGTAAATATAATCAAAATTCAGATAACCATCGACATCAGATTATCAATTATTCTTTTAGCTCTCAAGAATATCCTGGATATTTATGAACTAAATGTTATCCTTATAAGTGTTGTGCCCTGCCGTGGCTAAACATTAATCCAATGCAAAGTATGATAAACAAGGGAATAAAACTGAATGAAGATATCGCCTAAAACCGACACCAAGGCAGAAACGCTTATAAATCTTCTGAAAAAATCTCAGTCCGTTCTTATAGTGATGCAGGACAATCCCGATCCCGATTCCATCGCCGCGGCTCTGGGCCTTCGAAAAATCGCCAACAGCCAGACACAAGCCCAGTGCACAATTACTTATGGTGGCACTATTGGCCGGGCGGAAAACAAGGCCCTTGTGAAATACCTCAGTGTTAATATACGCCCGTTTCAGGAAATCAATCTGACAAGATTCGATTTGTTCTGCATGGTGGACACACAACCCGGGACGGGCAACAATTCGCTGCCCGAGGATTTCGTCCCGGATATTGTCATCGACCACCACCCTATACGCCCGGCAACACGGCAATGTATCTTCACCGATATCAGGAGAAATTACGGCTCGACCAGCACTATCCTTTGCGAGTATTTGAAGCATCTTGAAACAAATATCGATTCCCAATTAGCCACCGCCTTATTTTACGGCATTCGGTCCGACACCCAGGACCTGGGCAGAGAAACCATCAAAGCGGACATGGACGCCATATATTTTTTGTATCCCCTGGCAAACAAAAGGATACTCAGCCAGATCCAGCGGGGAAGCTTCGACAGGGAGTACTTCCAGCTTCTGGCAAACGCATTGAAAAACGCCCGGGTATATCAAAACAGCGTAATCATTACCAGTCTCGGTGAAGTTAATAATACCGACATGATAGGCGAGGTCGCGGACCTGCTGCTGCGCGACGATAATGCATCCTGTACAATCTCATACGGCTTCGGCAACCAGATAATAAGGATTTCCATAAGAACATCCGACGAAAAACTGGAAGCGGACAAGATGATTCAAAGCATCGTCGGAAAAGACGGGACAGGCGGGGGACATAAAACATATGCAGGGGGACAGATTCCCCTGAACGGATTATCCAAATCGGCGACGGAGCAGCTCGAACAGCAACTTTATAAAAAATTCCTCAAAACACTAAATCTCCCCGAACATCCTTATACAAGACTCATCCAGATTTGAAAAACTGCCGTTTCAATAAATTCCATCTTGCTGGAACAAATATTACGTAAGTGAGCAAGCCGGTAACTTATTTAGCTTCTTTCTCAGTTAGTCTTTTTTCCATACAGATACTGTTAGGATCGTTAATATATTCACCATATTTCGCAATATCATAATAGCCGAGTTTTTGGTACATAGCAATCGCTTCGGGTTGCCTCACGCCTGTTTCCACACGCAAAATCCTGAAATCACGCTCGGTCGCCTGCTCCTCCAGATGTTTCATCATTTGTTCGGATATTCCCTTCCTGCGATATTGCTGCCTTACAAAAACCCGTTTTATTTCTCCGACGCCTGGCTCTATCCTGCATAACGAACAACAAGCCACGGCAATCTCCGAAATATATCCCACTAAGAACAAGCCGCTTTCACGTGTAATCTTATCGAGGTCTAACGTATGAATACTGCTCGAAGGATACCTCTGCAGTAATTCTTTATCCAGCTCTCCGATTAATGCCAACGCATCGACATTGTCTTTCGGGATTACTCTTTTAATAACAAGCTTATCATTATTCATAACTTCACGCAGTTTAACAGATTTCTGAACACATTATGATAAATTGTGCTTCTCACGAGTAAATGTAAAATCAACTTACAAACCGGGGATGAGATTATCCGAGTCGGATGAATCTTCAGTGACATACGCATCTATTTCCACTTCATCGATGCCCCAGTAATCCAGGGCGTTTAAAAGCTGAGTTTCCATCATCGAACCGGCCTTTTTTCGTATGAACCAGAAAAAGATCAGAAACGGCCAGAAGATAGGAATAATCACAAACGGTATCATAAGCCAGCCGAAGCCTTTGAGGAAAGATTTGCCCATCCTGGCCTGCTGTGCCGCGTCACGCAGGTAAATCAAACGCCGCCGTCTCTGTTCGGTTTGCGTCAGGTTTGCAATCGTCGCATCGAATTCCGCAAGCTGTATTATATCCAAAGGATTCTGTCGATGATAATGATTTATATGATTCATTTATCTAACCCTGTTTATACTTGAGCCACAACAAATACATATTCGTACGAGCTATCCAAATTTTCAAATAAAAAATAGAAGTTTGCATAGGAACTGAACATTTTACACCCTATGTCTTCTTTATTTCTTCCATCGCAGCTTCCAGATGACCGAGCAGATAGTCCTTTTCAGGGCCGCCGAGATGCTCCCATGGAAGATTTTCTCCGGTGGCGAATTCCCGCTGCGCCAGTTTATCCACATCGAATCCGAACTTCTCGAAGGCCTGCCGCCATATTTCAAAATCGAAACATTCGTCCCACAAATCGAATCTCGCCCCGGCCAACCAGGCCGCTTCGATAACGTCACACAAACGTCTGTCACCGCGGCCGATGGCCGATTCGAGGATACTGCTTTCTACATTGTGGAACTTGAACTGTAAAAACTTCGCCCGCAGGTTTCGTTTTTCATCTAATATAATTTTCTTCGCCTGCTCGAAATATTCTCTCGGTTTCTGGCCGAGCCATCCGAACGGCGTATGCGGTTTCGGGACAAACCAGCTCACAGTGATATTTATCTGGCCGGTTTTATTGTCGATTTTCTTTCGCAACTTCGCCAATTCGTACGAGAGCTGTACAATCCGCCCGACATCGTCCAGAGTCTCGCCGGGAAGCCCGACCATAAAGTATAGCTTGAATTTCTGCCATCCGGCCCGGTACGCCGCCTCGGCCGCGGCGAATAAATCTTCGTCCTTCAAAGGCTTGTTGATAATCCGCCGAAGTCGCTCGCTCGCCGCCTCGACGGCGATTGTCAGGCCGCTCTTTCGCACGGATGTCACTAACTCAGGCAGTAATTTCAACTGCCTGTCCACGCGCAGGCTCGGCAAAGATATCCCTACGTGTTTATCGTGAAAATATTCGTGCAGACCGGCGGCTAATTCTTCCAGGTCAGGATAATCGGCACTCGATAAGCTCAGCAGACTGACCGTATCGAACCCGGTCGCGTGATAGCAGGCCTTCGCGATTTCGAGAATCTTTTCAACACTGCGATAACGAATAGGCCTGCGGCAAAAACTCGCCTGACAGAATCGGCACCGGCCGGGACAGCCGCGCATAATCTCGACGCTCACCCGCTCGTGCACCGCCTGTACGAACGGCACAATCGGAGCCAACGGCACATGCGAATTCTCGAAATCCTCAACGACGGCATTTTGCCGCCGGGATTTTACTCCAACAGCGGGGACATAGGCCCAGTCGAATTTATCCGCGATATCGGTGAGTAATTCTTTTTTAGCGGCCCCGGCATTTTTCCCCGCCCTTATCAAGTCCGCAAGCTCGACTACCGCTTCCTCACCCTCGCCCAGAACGAACAAATCGAAAAATTCCGCCATCGGTTCACAGCAATTGGCCATCCCCCCGCCGCCGACAACCAGCGGTGCATCCTCGCCCCTGTCCCGACTGCGGATTTTTATCCCGCCCAAATCGAGCACATTCAGAACGTTGGTATAGCAAAGCTCGTTTGTCAAACTAAAGCCCACGACATCGAAACTGCTCAGTGATGCCCTCGATTCCAGAGAAAACAAGTGGATATTTTTTTCACGGAGGACTTTTTCCGCATCCGTCCACGGGGCGAAGACCCGCTCGGCGGCGACGCCTTCGATTTTATTGAGACAATCGTATAAAATCGCCATACCGGTATGGGACATCGCCACTTCGTAAACATCGGGAAAGCATAATGCAACCGTCAGCTCGCATTGCGACAGGTATTTTTTTATCTGGTTTGTTTCTCCGCCGATATACCGGCCCGGCCGGCGCACAAACGGCAGAAATTCACGCTCAATAAGTTCGGTCAATATTACTGCTTTCTTTTTTCTCATATCGACATTATAACTATATAAATAGTTTTTTTCTATCGATTGTCGAGTGTTCGGAAAGGATTTATGAAGAAGAAAGTCGGGTCAATTGCAATTATTGTTATCATTCTCTTGCTGATAGCATTGCTTTTTGTCTTTATTGTCGCTAAACGCCCGGTCGAGCTTGAAAGCGGCTACCGGTTGGTTATGGGGACATTCGCCCGTGTTGTTGTCGTGGCAAAAGACGCCGGAACCGCCCAAAAATGCATCGAGGCGGCTTTTTCCGAAATAGATAACGTCGATAATCTTATGAGCGACTACAAAAACGATTCGGAAATAGGAATTGTCAATAGCAACGCAGCGGAACATCCGGTCCAGGTCGGCGAATCCACATTCGAAGTGCTGCAGCGAAGCATTGAGTTCAGCAAGCTGACCGACGGAGCATTCGATATAACAGTCGGGCCTTCGGTGGATTTGTTCCGTACCGCAAGGGAAACCCACATCGCACCAACCCAGGAGCAAATTGACAATGCCAAATCCAAAGTCGGCTACGAGAAGCTCATCCTCGATCCGGCGGGCAGAACGATAAAATTCGCCGTTGAAGGTATGAGGCTGGATTTGGGCGGGATCGCAAAAGGTTACGGCATTGACAAAGCAATTGAGGCCACAAAAAAAACCGGTGCGCTTGGAGCAATGGTCGATATCGGCGGTGACGTTCGATGCTTCGGTGTGCCGGCCAATAGTAAAGCTCACTGGTTAGTCGGTTTGCAGGACCCGAATTTATCCGCGGATGTAACAGGTCTCGACCTTGTGCTGACTTTAAAAATAACCGACGGCGCAGTTGCCACCAGCGGCGATTACCAGCAATTCGTAATAATCGACGGTAAATTTGATTGTGTCGATTCGTTGCATGTATTATTCTCTTATCACAAGTTTG
>CAYVXS010000082.1:0-9675 GCA_964454885.1 uncultured Pirellulales bacterium | reverse complement strand
CCGTGACATATACAGGGATGGTGGTGAATTTCACACTGTCGGTTATCAAACTTGTTGTCGGTTTGTTGGCAGGCTCACTCGCGCTTGTCGCCGACGGAATTCACTCTGTTTCCGATCTGGCCACGGATGCCGTCGTACTGTTAGGTGTGCTACTGGGTTCCAAGAAGGCCGACCGCAGCCATCCGTACGGTCATGGCCGGGCGGAAACTTTCGCCGGTATTATTATAGCTTTGATTTTAATCATGGTCGGCGGTGCCATGATTTATTATGCCACCATCGCAATCGCCAAAGATGAAGTCACGACTCCCAGTTTCGCCGTACTGGTTGCGGCCCTTATTTCAATCGTTTCGAAGGAATGGCTCTACAGGATTACACGGCGGGTTGCAGTGAAGTCTCACAGCCCCGCACTTTATGCCAACGCCTGGCATCATCGCAGTGACGCTTTAAGCTCGATTGCTGTCGTTATCGGATTTGTCGCGCTGGAATTCGGTTTCGGGCATGGCGACCAGGTCGCCGCCATAACGGTCGGCCTGATGATTATCTGGGTGGGAGTGACAATTATAGGTGACGCTCTTCGGGAGCTGACGGAAGCGGCGATCGATACGGGGACCATCGAACATATAGAACAAATAATTAATTCCAACTCGGAGATACGGCACTGGCATAAGCTCAGGACTCGCACGGTCGGCAGAGAAGTATTTCTGGATCTGCACATTCTTGTCGATCCCGAGTTGAGCGTCTCGGCCGCCCATGGAATATCAGAGAACCTGGAAAAGTCCATCGATGAACAGATTACCCGGCCGATTAACATCACCGTTCACATCGAGCCGGACACTCCCGAAATGCGTAAATAAATGCATACCCGGATGTGCTGCCTGGAGATTATTTGCCGTCCTTCCAGTTCCACCATTTGAGCAGTTTCGGGTCATGTTCGACATTGGAAGCGTAATAAACTGCGCAACGTAAAACATAAAGCATGCACCTATCGACAGGATTTGCTTTATATCGGCAGAGTTTTTGATAAAGCTTCTGGGGATTTTTACCTTTGATATCGCCTGCGTTGCGAATCCCGATTTCGCGTAGAGTTCCGGCAATTTTCACACCCACACCGGGGATTTGTTCGAGTTGTTTTGAGATTAAGCTGTTCATTTGTTTTTGCTCCCCTTGAACTTTCGATCCGGCGAAGCTTTTCCGGTAAAAATATTATAGAGTGATTCTATGCCAAATCAATGAGAATAAGCTTGCAATTTTATATTCCGCGCAATAGAATGCCTTGCCTTTAAGAATCCGTGTTGGTTCAGAAAGGACAGCCTTATAAATGAGTTTCGAGAGTTTTTTCAATCCGCAATCTGTGGCCATTGTCGGAGCTTCCCGCCAGAAGGGCAAGGTTGGCTACGAAATCCTTAAAAATATGATTGATGCCGGTTACCTCGGCGAGATATACCCGGTCAATCGCAAGGCCGAAGAGATCGAGGGCCTTAAATGCTATCCGGACCTTACTTCTATCGGGAAGGTTCCGGAGCTTGTTATTTTGGTCATACCGGCGAAAATCGTCCCCGAAGTAATGCAGGAATGCGGGAAGATAGGGACAAAATCCGTTGTTATCATTACCGCAGGTTTCAAAGAGGTCGGAAAGGAAGGCAAGGCCCTCGAAGATAAGGTGGTACAGATTGCCAAACAGGCGGGTATCCGCGTCATCGGGCCGAACTGCCTGGGATTGATTGTTCCGGCGAATAAGCTTAACGCCAGCTTCGGCGGCGATCTTCCGGCCGCCGGGGCAATCGCATACCTTTCACAATCGGGAGCCTTGTTAGCGGCAATTCTTGATATAGCCAATGCAAACGGTATCGGTTTCAGCAAGTTAGTCAGTATAGGCAACAAGGCGGATGTGGACGAGCTGGACCTGATTAAAGCCGTTTCCGACGACGAAGATACGAAAGTAATTGCCGGTTATCTCGAAAATATCACCGACGGCGATATATTTGTCCGGCAGGCCGAGCAGATTTCTCATATAAAACCGATCCTCCTGATCAAATCGGGCGGGACATCGGCAGGTGCCAAAGCGGCGTCTTCCCATACAGGAAGTCTTGCCGGCAGCGAGACCGCTTACGAGTCTGCGTTCGAGCGTGCCGGAATCATTCGCTGCGATTCCATTAAGCAGCAGTTCGACTATGCCCAGGCCTTTGCAAATCAGCCCCTGCCGGCCGGTATGAGAGTCGCCGTTATTACCAATGCCGGTGGGCCGGGGATTATGGCTGCAGACGCCATCGAGCGAAGAGGCCTGACTTTTGCGAAACCGGACAAAAAAACAATCGACAAGTTAAGCGCAGAACTCCCCCCGGCGGCGAACGTCCATAATCCATTCGATGTATTAGGAGACGCCCTCGCTGAAAGATACAGTTTCGCCCTTAGCGTTGTGCTCGATGACCCGAATGTGGACATTGTTCTTATTTTATTGACACCGCAGGCGATGACCGAAGCGGCGGCAACTGCAGAAGCCATCGTCAAGATAGCCAGGGAAAAGCCGGGTAAACCGATTCTTACCTGTTTTCTCGGGGCAAGCAAGGTCGCGGACGGCGTGAAGATTCTGCGGGCCGGTTTGATCCCTCAATACGATGCCACCGATAACGCCGTAGCCACAATTAAGGTGATGTCGGAATATGTTCGGTGGCGATCCCGTCCGAAACGAGTGGTGAAACTTTTCCCCGTGAACCGTCGCAAAGTCGAGAACATCGTGGAAAGACATCTTCGGCAGGGAATTCGGGAGGTCGGCGAGACCGAATCGAAGGAAATTCTCGAGGCGTACGGTTTTGTGACACCCAAAGGTTCGATTGCGACCACCGCCGAGCAGGCGGCCAATATCGCGCAGCAGTTGGGATTCCCGGTCGTGTTGAAAATATGGTCGCCTGATATTTTACATAAATCCGATGTCGGGGGCGTCAGAGTCGGTCTGAGCACCGAGCAGGAAGTAAAAGACGCTTTCGATTTGATGATGTACCGTGTTCCCAAAAAACAGCCGGAAGCGCATATTCTCGGCGTTCTGGTCCAGGAGATGTGCAAGAGCGGCAAAGAAGTGATTCTCGGGATGAACAGGGACCCGCATTTCGGGCCTTTGATGATGTTCGGTATGGGCGGAATCATGGTGGAAGTCCTTAAAGACGTATCGTTTTATTTGGCGCCTCTGACGGCCGACGAAGCCAAGCAGATGCTGGTCAATACCAGGACGTACAAGATGCTCAAAGGTGTCCGCGGTCAGGAAGGCGTGGACATCGAAAAAATCGCCGAGGGACTGCAAAGACTTTCACAATTAGTAACGGAATTTCCTCAGATTCAGGAAATGGATATCAATCCGTATGTCGTCGGCCCCGAAGGGACAATACCCATTGCGGTTGATGCAAGAATGAGTTTGGAAGCGTAAAAAGATGCTAGAATTCGACTGGAAAGAAAAATACAAAGAGAAAATCAAATCGGCCCCTGCGGCAATGAAGCTTATCAAGTCCGGTAACAGCATTTTCATCGGGACAGGCTGCGGCCAACCGCAATACCTTACAGATGCTTTAGTGGAAACAACCGGCGGTATCCGCGACGTTCATATTATCCACCTGTTGACGATGGGAACGGCTCGCTATGCGGATGAAAAGTATCGTGAGAAATTCAAAATGAACAGTCTGTTTATCGCGGACAACGTTCGCAATGCCTTCGAAAGAGGAATTGGGGATTACACGCCGATATTTCTTTCAGAGATACCGATGGAATTCGAATCGGGGCGGATTCCGATTGATTTCGCTTTCATTACAGTCTCTCCGCCCGATGCTAACGGCCTGTGCAGCCTCGGAGTCTCGGTGGATATCGTCAAATCGGCCGCAGCGAATGCCAGGTATGTTATCGCCCAGGTCAACAGCATGATGCCTCGAACTTACGGCAACAGCTTTCTACATGTCAATAATATAGATGTGCTTGTCCCCCAGGACGAGAGGATTATCGAGATTCCCGTACCGAAGCCGGATGAAGCGCTGCGCCAGATCGGTCAGAACGTAGCCAGGCTCGTCGAGGACGGAAGTACAATCGAGTGCGGCATAGGGGATGTCCCCCAGGCTCTTGTTGAATACTTAGCTTATAAAAAAGACCTCGGGATTCATACCGAAATGTTCAGCGACTGGATCATAGACCTTGTCGAGTGCGGGGCGATTACATGCGCTAAAAAATCGTTCGACCGGGGTAAAATCGTCGCCAGCTTCTGCATGGGCTCACAGCGACTTTACGACTATATCAACGATAATCCTTTCTTCGAGTTTCACCCGACGGAATATGTAAACGATGTCGGTATCATCGGCCAGCACGAGAAGATGGTTGCCATTAATGTCGGGCTGGAAGTCGATTTGACCGGGCAGGTTTGTGCGGATTCTCTGGGATACAGGTTCTACAGCGGCATCGGCGGTCAGGTCGATTTTATTCGCGGGGCCGCAAGAAGCAGAGGCGGCAAGGCCATTATCGCGATGCCATCTACGGCAAAGGACGGACAGGTCAGCAGAATTGTCTCGCATTTGACCGAAGGCGCCGGCGTCGTGACAACACGCGGTGATGTCCACTATGTAGTGACCGAATACGGCATCGCCTATCTACACGGCAAGACCATCCGCGAAAGGGTGCTGGCGCTGATAAATGTTGCCCATCCCAAGTTCAGAAACGAGCTTATTCAGGCCGCCAAGGCCCAGAAATATATTTACCAGGACCAGATAGAACTGGCCTGGGACCAGGTGGATTACCCGGAGGAACTGGAACATTACAACACTCTGCGTGACGGGACGGAAATATTTTTCAGACCCATCAAACCGCCCGACGAGCCGGCCCTTTCGGAAATGCTGTATTCGCTGAGTGAAAAATCCGTGCAGACGCGATATATGGCCGGTACGATGGTGTTTCCCCATAGTGACGTCCAGCAGTTGGCCAACATCGATTACAGAAAAGACATAGCTATTGTCGGTGTTGTCCCGGGAGTATCCGAGGAGGAAATTGTCGCAATCGCCCAGTATTTTCTCGATCCCGACGGGCAGTCCGCCGAAGTTGCTTTTCTGGTCCAGGACGAGTGGCAAAGCAAAGGGATGGGGACGTTCCTGCTGGATTATATCACGCAAATAGCCAAGCTCCGCGGCGTCAAGAGGTTCTATGCGAAGGTATTGCCGAACAACAAGCCGATGTTGGCGATTTTTCACAACTCCGGTTATAAGGTAAATATCGAATTCGACGGCGAAGTTTATAACATTTCCTACGATTTAATAAAAGAAACGTGAGCGAAATCCCGACAAGTCCGCACTATACCCGATTCGATTAATGAAAAAGCCGGAAATAAAAAAGCTTATTCGAGTCAGCACGGAAGTAATTAAAGGCTGCTCGCTTGAAAACGGGGCGATTGTCGCCGCCGACTCCGACAAATCCACCTATCCGGCCGCCGTACAGGATTATCGATATGTATGGATTCGCGACGCCTCCTATATATGTATTGCCGCCGACGTTCTGGGATTGAGGGACATTCCGGAAAGATTTTTCCAATGGTGCCTTAGCCGGGCCGAAGGCTTCCGGGAAGCGGGTCTTTTCCACAGCGCCTATAGTGTCAACGGAGCGATTCACGGTACGTTAATCGCGCCCGCCGATGTTAAAGTCCACCAGAAAGTAAGTGACAGGTATCTAACCTTGATACACCACGGGACACAATTTCAGCCTGATCAGGGCGGCACTTTGTTGGTTGCCATAGGTCACCATATCAGGCATTTTGGCATCAGGAAAATAGCCGGATATGAAAAACTGATACAAAAAGCGGCTTCGGGAATTACGAAATCGTGGAAGGACGGCAGATTTGTTTTGCCCTGTTTCGATTTGTGGGAGGAGAGATGCCTGTTACCGAGACAAAGAAGAGTTCATACTTATTCTCTGGCGATGTGCATAGCCGGTCTGAGAGCGGCTTCCGAATTATTGGGAAAAAATAAAAGGTGGCTGCAGACAGCAAAAGAAATGTCGGGAGTTTTTGCCGAGCTGCATTCGTGTGATCATAATCTGATTCCCAGAACCTACAGCAAAGGCTCGGTGTCCCGGCGCAACAAATGGAAAAAAGAAGATTTTCTGCCGGACGCTTCTTTATTAGGTCTGGTCTATCCGTCGGCAGTGAAAGGTGCTCTTGATGAAAAGATGCGGAGAACTGCTGATAAAATAATAGAAAAAAATACGATAGAAAACGGTGGCCTGATGCGTTACCCCGGTGATAAATATTGCGGCTCAGTAAAGGACGGCCGGGTCATTCTGACCGGAGCCGGTGCGTGGCCGCTGCTGAATTTCTGGATGGCTATTTACCTCTGTATGTGTGGTGACAAAAAGAACGCCTGGAAATATTTCAAATGGCCCTTGGAAAGGGCCGAGCAATATATCCCCGAACAGATATTTAAAGATAAAAGGAAATTATCAATCCGCCCGTTGGCGTGGTCACATGCGATGTTTGTTATCGCGGCGGATTTTCTCGGCTGTCTGTAGTGATTCGGAGCGGTTTTTTTACGTGAGAAATTTTTTATGTTCGATATGATTGATTTCGGGTAGTGATGTATAAAAAATAAATGCCGGATAAAATAATGAAAAACGCAGTTTTTTTGTATTCGCAGGAACTTGAAAAATACGAATATCCGCCGGAGCATCCGTTTAATACCGTTCGTGCCAAACGGGTACTGGATGTTATTCAATCCATGGGATTGCTTAGCGGTCCCGGTAGGAGCATGACGGAACTGAAGCCGGCCGAGAGGGTTGTTTTAAAGAAGTTCCATTCCGCCCGCTATCTTCACGCCTTGAAGGCCGCTTCGAAAGGGAAATGGGACGTCGAAGCATTAAGCATGGGAATCGGCTCACAGGATTGTCCCGTCTTCAAGGGATTATACGAATATGCGGCTCTGGCCACGGGTGCCACGCTGCTCGGCGCCGATCTGCTCGTTAAGGGAAAGGCCGATATAGCCTTCAATCCGTCGGGCGGGTATCATCACGCAGGCCCCGAAAAGGCCGCCGGCTTTTGCTATATCAACGACGTGGCACTGGCCTGTATCGTTCTGGCCGAACAGACGAAGAAAGTTCTTTATCTCGACGTCGATGTCCATAACGGCGACGGCGTGACCGAGTTTTTCTACGAACGCAACGATGTGTTGACCATCTCATTACATCAGAATCCCAAAACGCTATTTCCCGGCACCGGGTTCGTCGATGAAATCGGCAAAGGTCTCGGCGAAGGTTACTGCGTAAATGTCCCCCTGCCGGTCGGTACTTACGACCAGATGTATATGAAGGCGTTCAAGGCGGTAGTTCTGCCTTTGATCGGAGCTTTCAACCCCGATGTAATTGTTTTCGAATTGGGGGCCGATGCACTCGCGGGCGATCCCCTTGCGAATTTGCAACTAACCAATAATGTTTACGCCGAGATTATCAATCATCTTATGAGTTTCGATAAGCCCATCCTTGCAACCGGAGGCGGGGGTTATCATGTGGGCAATACCGTAAGGGCCTGGGCTCTTGCATGGAGTGTCTTTTGTGGCGCCGATAGCGGCGAGGACATGGATGTCGCCGTAGGCGGCGTACTGCTCGAGAGCACCGAATGGCAGGGAGGTTTTCGTGACAGACGATTGGCTGTCAGCAAGTCACAGCGTGAGGCTGTAATACCGGTAATCGATGAAACAATAAAAAAACTCAAAGAAACCATCTTCCCCATCCACGGACTTTAAACATAACGTACCTGTTGTTCCGCACCTATTCGGCTCCGCTCAAGGCAGGCTTGATGCGGAATCCAGGATGCCAGTATTTCTGGATTCCCGCTTTCGCGGGAATGACAATTAACAGAATCAAGACAGTATATCATTCTGCAATTTTGCCCTTTTTACTTGCTTTGTCTGATAAAACAGCTTAATATTGACCTTAGCGTTGTTTGCGGAAAAATTTGATGTCGAGAAGATGTTTTTCGAATTATATTGCCAATGTCAATCCCTGACTGTCTGGAGGCATAAGTAATATCTAAGCACGGAGAGACTCTTTTCAAAGCAATATCTTGAGGAGGATTATTGTGAAAACAATATAATACTATATCTGTCTTGAGATTGTATATAATGAAGTTTATAAATTACAAAATTGCAGTTGTTGTATGTGGTCTTATTTTAGCCGTTCTTGTTGTTTGGCGGGTCAGAGAACGGCAAGAGGCTATGTTATTAAAGGATCGATGGGCAAATGTACATGTTGGAATGTCCAAAGGAGAAGTTAAGTCGCTCCTTGGAGAGCCTGACGATATCTATTCTGCCGGTAGTGGACAGTCAAATTCCTTATTCGGTACAATGTTTGATAATTGGTTGTTCGATTCGTTTCTTGAGAAATGGGCTTATGGTGATCGACGTACATTTGATTTTCAACGGCAGTTCCCGTACATCGTTTTCGCAATGGACGGATTAATGACGCCGGAGGCCAACGATTACGTTATATATTTTTCGAAGGATGGAAAAGTCGTAAAGAAGAAATATCCCTATAAGGCGAAATAGCCGAGCGGTTAACCGGCAAATATAAATGGTTGCTCTCGCTGGTTTGGGTCGAGGTGGAATATATAAAAAAAGGCACCGAAGAGATCGGTGCCCTTTTTGTTTTTGGAACAAGTTCTTTTTTTTATGCCCGAAGTTCAACGGGGCTTATTAATCCTTAAAGTTATGCACTTAGGAATCTTTCTTAAATGTTCCGTCAAGCTCGCCTTCTATTTCAGCCTGGACTGCAGGTTCGGTTATCGGGACAGGTTTTAATGTAGTTGCCAGGAGTCCGGCGAGAATACACGCGATGCCGGCGGGTATAAACGCCCACATCCACGCTTCCTGTTTGCCCATGAAACCGCCCAGCATCGGGCCGGCGATACCGCCGACTCCATAGGCCATGAAGACCCACGGATAGTTTTCGCCGACATTTTTATTGCCAAACAGGTCCGCCGTAGCAGCGGGGAACAGTGCGAAGTTGCCGCCGAAATTGAAGCCGATGATAGCTGCACCTATATACAGTCCCCATTCTTTGCCACCGATAAAATAGAAGATTATCATCATTACACCCTGCAGGAGATTCATTAGGACGATTGAGTTTCTCCTGCCGAGATGGTCGGACATCGCACCCCAGATAATTCTGCCGAGACCGTTCAAAAGGGCGTAAAAAAGGCCCATCGCCGTACCTGTCATTATCACCGCTTCGGCGCTGTCTATCCCTGCTTTTACGAGGGCATATCTACCGAATAGCGCGATAATTCCGATGACCATCAAGCCGGCTCCTGCGCCGAAAGTAAAGTTGATAAAAAGAACCCAGAACTGGTATGTTTTAGAAATTTGGGACGGCGTCAGGTTTACGCCCCCTTCACTTCCTTTTCCTTTAGTCGGCGGAGTCCAGCCGGCGGGGAGCCATCCTTCCGGCGGATTAATCATTACAAGAGATCCGATACCGACAAGCGCCGCGAATAAAATTCCATAGAGCTTAAATACCGCGCTGACATCCCATCCTGCGCCGAAAAGCCCCGTCCATCCTGGAGTAAGGTCGTACGGACCAAATTTAAATCCCTGGGTTAGCTTTACCCATATCAGAGCACCGAAACCAAAACCAGCCACGGCAAGACCCATAATGAGACCTTTTTTATCGGGA
>CAYVXS010000081.1:0-9694 GCA_964454885.1 uncultured Pirellulales bacterium | reverse complement strand
ATGGAAGATGTACCGGGGTATATTGATCTTTCTGATACTAATGAAAACATCGCTGGTGTTCGTGGAGCATATGCCAGTACTACAAACAAAATCCTGATTATGATCAACGGCCACCGAATGAACAGTCTAAGCCTGGGGCGTTACAATACGGACCAGTATATCGGAATGGACGCGGTGGAGCGAATTGAGTTTGTCATGGGGCCTGGCTCGGTCTTGTACGGTACAGGAGCCGTTATCGGAGTGGTGAATATTATCACTAAGGAGGGGGCGGACGCCGAAGGTGTTTCTTTACACAGCAAGTTTGGTAGTTTTCAGGATGAATATAGCATATCATACGGAGAGACATCCGACGAAATAAACATATTTACAAATTTCACTTATCTCGACGGCGAAGGTGACGAGATTTCTCAGCCTGCGTATCTGGATGTCGTACCGACCGGACAAACACAGGCGCCTGGCGAAATTTACTGGAACCGCTACCCGGAAAACTGGAGTGGATTATTTTCAATTCAGTATAAAGATTTAGATGTCACTATTCGCCGGGGACATGCCTCCCGCGGGACGCCCCGTGCAGCGAACGGCAGCTTTTATATCTTCGAGCAGGAAGAAGACACCGGCTGGCCCGCAGTGTATCAACAGGACGATTTCTTCATCGATGTCAAAACAGAAAGACAGATTGATGAAGATACGAAGCTGGTGATAAATCCGAGTTATCACAGGATTCACCTGCTTGAGCAATCGTGGATAAGCCAGTACGGAGCTAATCGTCTGCCGCCACTGGGATCGCGAAGCGGACAGAACTCCATAGAGGAGCACTGGCAACTAAAAACATATGTTGACCATAAGTTCTCCGAGAAGCTGGATGCTATGCTGGGTATCGATTTTCTATATGCCGATTTTACACAGTCCGAGGGGCTTGTGATTCAAAACGGTACGACAGTACAGATCATCCCGGAGCGATACGATCTGGGAACCTGGTCGATTTTTGGGGCGTTTACGCAAGCTTCATGGCGTCCGGTTGAGAAGCTCGATATTACAGCAGGTGTGCGATATGATGATTTCGGTGAGCAGGGTAACTCGAAACTGACTTCCAGGTTTGGGGCGGTTTATACAGTGGATGACAACTGGACGGTCAAAGCGCTGTATGGGGAATCTTATTTGTCACCGCAGTGGGAACATACGAAGTTGAATCCGAACTATTTCGCATTTGTCTCGAATCCCGGTCTCGAACCCGAGGAACTGCAAAGCGGTGATTTTATTGTTCAATATCAAAAGAACAACGTCTCCGGATGGGTGGATGTATTTATACAGGACATCGATGGAATTATTACACCGGTTACACAGGCGGGCAAACAGATTTACACAAATCTCGGGCGCAGCCAGTACTGGGGCACGGAAACCGGTTTCAAGGTCGATGTGACTAAAAAATGGCGGGCTTTCGGTTCGTATAGTCTTGTGGAAGATACGGGCAAAAGTGATAATCAATTTACCCGGGACGGTAATATCCTGAACGTTCCACGCCATATATATCGCTACGGATTGAGGTATCAGCCGTGGAAAGACATGACGCTGTTATTGTGGGGCCGTTCGTATTCTCAGGTGCAGACGAGTGATTCGGTGACAGGCAACACAACAATTGCGCCGTGGACACATCTTGATTTTGCGGCTACATATAAGAAGAAGAATTATGAGCTGCAGTTCAAGGCTATCAATCTGCTGGATGAGGAATACGAAGTCGGAGGCACAGTGACGCGGCCACTGCCGCGATATGAACGCGGATGCGTACTGTCGATACTATATCGGTTTTAGTCGCATCGAAAAAATTTTGCCGTTAAACAAGCGACGTCAATCCGTGACACTTGCGCCGGAGATATCCATGTCGAGAAGATTTAACGAAGCGAATTGGCCGTGGTACTTTTGGGCGGCTTTGTCGTATGCATGTGCGGCTTCTATTTCATCGGTGAAATAGCCGAGATGGTAGGTCTTGTTATCGCAGGAGATTTGGGCGGCCCATTTTTTACATCTTTTATTCCAGTGTACACCTTTGTATTTCGAACTCTTGTGACGGCTGCTTCGCAGGTTCCGGCAGTTCTCGGCGAACGTACAGATACGCAAGTTCTCCTTACGATTGTTCAGGCCGTTATGGTCGATATGGTCCACGACGAGATGGTTCGGGGCGTTCATAATCCAGCGGTGCATCTTGATACTTTTGCCCTTTTCTTTTCGAACAGCGTAGCAATTTTGACCCGTCCCTTCGGCGAACCACGTATATTGGCTAATACGCGTATAGTCCTCGGCATCGACAATTGCAAACAGGCCGCGTGTCAGGGGAATCCGACGGGGTGCATGGTATGTCGGGCTGGCAACCCGCGACGGATAAAAGTTGGCGCAGCGATCCCTTAAAGAGCGGATATTCCATCGGCCTTCGGAGCCTTTTTTCTGCCTGCATATCAAAGCCGCCCTGCCGGAGCTAACGGCATAGGTCGAAAAACAGCAGTTGTCGCATCTGGGTTTATCTGTTATGCGGATCTTTTCCTGAGACATAAGTTTCCCCCCTGCAGGTAACATCAGCTTAATAAAAGAGTTATATTGAAATGTAGTATTTTATACTCCCATTTTGGCGCGTATTATACCACAAGGTGCAGGATTTTCAAGTGAATTTTCTCCGACACAAAAAGGGGAAAAACCGCCAAATTACCCGGCTAATTGCTTTTTTTACAAGAGATTAAAGACCCAACATCTGGAAAACAATAATAATTCGGGTCTCAAAAAATTCTCAAGATTTTCGAAGAGATAATACGAAAATATTGACAATATCCGATAATTATGTTAAATTTTAGTTGTGTCCGTTGTTGGAGCGATTTGTTATCTCAATTGTTAAATTTATTAACAATCGATATATAAATTCGGAGTCTAATAGCAATGTCAAACACCAAAAACAAAGCCTTCACGCTTATAGAACTTCTGGTAGTAATTTCAATAATAGCCTTACTGATGTCAATCCTGATGCCGACCCTGAACCGGGTGAAAAAACAGGCAAAAACGGTGATGTGTCAGTCGCGGTTAAGAGAATGGGGTTTGCTTTTTAAGCTTTATACGGATGATTATCAAGGCAACTTCAATCCGGGCTGGGCTATCGGTGAATCAGCATTATGGATGAACGCCCTGAGACCCTACTACAAAGACAACTGGGATATGCTGCTCTGCCCGACTGCTGATAGACTCATGCTAAATGCATCCGACTGGGGTACTTTTAAGGCGGCCTCACGTGAAATCTCCACTCCGGGAGGCGGCAGGCAAAATTACATATTCAGCTATAGCATTAATTCCTGGACGAACAATATGAAGGCGGATCGCGATACCCGTCGTGTGGAATGGTTCTGGAAGAATGTCAACAATGTCAAAAGAGCAGATCAAATACCTGTCTTCGCGGATTCTACATGGCATGATGGCTGGCCGCGTGATACGGACAGTCCCCCGGAAACAATGGATGCTTTTGGAATCGGTGACCAGGGTACAGAAGGGGAGATGGATCATTTTTGCATCGACCGTCACGACGGTTTTATCAATGCTATGTTCATGGACTGGTCCGCAAGACATGTGGGACTGAAAGAACTATGGACATTGAAGTGGCATCGTGAATTTAATACAGCAGGTGTATGGACGAAAGCCGGCGGTGCGGTGGACGAAGATTGGCCGCTTTGGATGAGACACTTAAAGGCTTACTAAAAAAGTGCGCACAAGTTAAGAGAGTGCATTTTCGAAGCCGTCTTGTACCTATATATTTCAATAAACATCACAAAATACTCCCTCTTCAGTATGATTATTACCGTTTAAAAACGTTGACGCAAACCGTCGGGCCTGATACAATGCTCGTCCCGGTGGGCAGAAAATTGTGGTGAAAGTAGCTCAGATGGTTAGAGCACCAGATTGTGGTTCTGGGGGTCGGGGGTTCGAGTCCCCTCTTTCACCCTTTTTTTATTGAGCCATATACTGGAATTACATTTCATATTAACGGCCAATCTTCCGAACGCGTCCAGGCGGTTTTCATATACTCGGAAATCTTTGCCACAATGTCGGGATGCTGTTCGGCAATATTATCTTTTTCCCTGATATCGTTCTTGAGGTTATATAGCTCTATCGGGCCGTCGGGGTCCCTGGCAACGTTCAGGCGTACGCCCTTGAAGTCGCCGAATCTAACGGCCTGTTTTTTACCCTGCTCGTGAAATTCCCAATACAAATACTCATGCTTTTTCTGCCGGTTGTTTTGCCCGAGAAGGGTCGGTACAAAAGATATCCCGTCGATGCCTTCGGGACTTTCGACGCCGGCTAACTCACAACAGGTAGGCAAAACGTCCCAGAACGCCGAGACATGGTCACTTTCCGAATCTTCTTTGATTTTCCCCGGCCATCGGGCAATCATCGGCACCCTGATGCCGCCTTCGTATAGATCTCGCTTATAACCGCGCAGCGGGCCGGAACTGTTGAAAAACTCAGGGTCGGCCCCGCCTTCTTTGTGCGCACCATTGTCACTCGTGAATATCACCAATGTTTTTTGTTCCAGCCTGAGTTCGCGAAGCTTGTCGAGTAAATCACCTACGTATCTATCCAGACGAGTAATCATGGCTGCAAAATTAGCATGGGGTGTTCTGGCTGATCCGTAGCCTCCTTTCTTATAATTCGGACCACTGTCAACACCTTTGTACGGCTTTTCGGGGAACTTTCCCCGATAGCTCCCGACAATGTCGTCATCCGGCACGAGTAATTCTGCGTGTGGAATTACTTGCGGTACAAAAAGAAAGAACGGCTTGTCCTTGTTTGCCTCAATGAATTTGAGCGTCTGCTCCTGGATCAAATCCGGAGCATACTGCCCGGTCTTGTTGCCTTCGTTGCCGGGCAGCATGACTTTCTTGTCATTATATCGCAGGAAATAAGGGTAGTAGTTGTGGGCCAATCGCTGACAATTGTAACCGTAGAACTCATCGAAGCCCTGGTTATTCGGATCACCTTCGGAGCCGGGATACCCCAGTCCCCACTTGCCGAATGCGCCGGTCGCATAGCCTGCTTTGTTCAATATTTCGGCCACGGTCACCGCACAGGCAGGCAGGGGATGCTGGCCTTCCGGCTGGTATTCCTTGTTTCCTCGAATGAACGTGTGCCCCGTGTGCAGGCCTGTCATCAGAGACGACCGGCTCGGGGCTCAGACCGTACTACCGGCGTAATGGTCCGTGAAACGTATGCCATCGGCCGACATCTTATCGATGTTCGGTGTCCGAATCATTTTTTGGCCGTAGCAACCGAGGTCACCATATCCCAAATCGTCCGCCAGGATGAAAATAATATTCGGCCGATGTTTTTTTGTGCCGACCAGCGGACTTATTTCGGTACAACCGAACGGCAGAGACGACACCCCGACACAAGCTGCCGCCTTACCGGTTATTTTCAAAAACCCTCTTCTTGTCGGCATGCTCATCATAGTATTCCTTAATCAGGAAAAACAGGGTATCTTTCACTCGTATTATGAATATCACATACCGTCATCAATGGCTAACACTTTCCTGCTTAAACGAAGAAATTTTCCCCATACCTTCTTATGAATGCATGCAATTTAACAATATTAGGATGTAAAGAAATGGAGGAATTATTCAGCGGAAATAAAGTAACTGATTAAATATGAAATCAATTGTTTTCGGAAGCGCTGATTTGTGCTTTTCGCCCCTGCCCCCGGCAGCTTTCGCAATCGCAGGCCCCCACCAGCCTAAGATGTGATAAGCCGGCAAGCTTTTTGGTCTCGATTATCTTAGCCCCTTTGGTTTCCATCTTTCGCAGGGCCAGCTTTGCATCGCTGGTATTATGCGAACCGATCGCATCGATTATGACGGTCACTTTCTTTCCCCGCTGCAGAAGCCCGAGTGCCGTTGCCTTGACGGAACCTTCGAGACTGGTACCGACCAGAATAAATTCACTCGCCCTCAATTCGCTCAGAAGCCTGTCAATACGCGGCTCATCGAATGGATCGACGCATCGCTTATGGAGAATCACCTGCCTGTATTTACGCAAAAGGTCCCTCGGTAAATCGGTGCTTCCGTCTGCGGCAAGAGATATCCTGTTGTCGACAAGTGTGTAATGAATTTTCTTCTGCCCTTCGGTGCCGTCAATGCAGTGGTTCGGCGTTCCATTGCCGTTGTCACCTGCGTAAACCTCCGCCGTCGAAATAATAGGGACACCGTGGCTCCGTGCCCAGGCCATTACCCTGCGAATATTCGCCAGAACCCTTCGATGGTTCCTGATGCACGACCTGCCGTTGACTAAAAGAAAATCTTTTTGCGTATCGATATCTACCAGGATCTGCTTTCTTCGTGTTCTGACTAATTGTAAAATCATTTTTCAGATTTCCTTATCGACGCATCAGCGATTCCGTCCTATAAAGAATACGCATCAGCGAATAATCTGGTTCGCTACCTCATATCGAACACAAATAACCAACACTTTAATTGCGATAAAACTCGAAAAACCAAATCAGGCTTCGTAAAAAGAGACATTTTCCTGTATAATAAGACCCTGGAATCCTTATTTTATTTAAGGAATTAATGTTGCGAGCCGGATTGGACCCATGGCACGAACTCTGAAAGACTACGAATCCGTATCTTTAAAAGAAGAAGATTTGGATGGCAAAATAGATTTTGTCCAGCTTTTCGGACGTTCGGGCCCTGTCCATATCGAAATCGGCTCCGGCAGAGGGACGTTCCTTCTCAACCAGGCCGGGACCCTTCCCGGTGACAATTTTCTCGGTATCGAATGGGCGCGTAAGTATTACCGTTATGCTGTTGATCGGATCGGCCGATGGGGCCTGACGAACATACGTATCATCCGCACGGATGCCGTAGTTTTTATCCGCGACTTCGTGCCGGATAACTGCATTGAATGTTTCCACATATATTTCCCTGATCCATGGCCGAAAAAACGTCACCACAAAAGACGTTTCTTATGCCCTGCCAATCTGGAGCATCTGATCCGCTGCTTAAAAACCGGCGGACAATTACGAATCGCCACCGACCACGCCGATTATTTCGAACAAATAAAAACGGTCCTAGCCGCACGCAGTGACATATTGGAGGAAATCGATTTCGCTCCCGCGTCCGGAGCAGAAACCGGTGAATGGGTCGGCACAAACTTCGAACGAAAATACCTCAAAAACAACAGGCCTATTTTCACCCTCGCCGCAAGAAAAAAATAAACAGTGTCATCTTGCGAGCTGGAAGTTCTCGTCACCGACGAGCTGTTTCATCTTCCGGCAGAACTCCGGATCGGGATTGACGCTTAAGGCTTTATCGGCGGCGGTATAAACTTTGCCTTTTTCGGTCTGGACGGCGACATAAACGGGACTTTTTCCCCTGTGGTGCTGACAGATACTCTTTATCATTGTCACCTTCTCTTTGGTGACACCCCTGGCGACCAGCCTGAGCCTGACCTTCGCAGCCAATTTATCACGAACCTCATCGAGAGTGATTAGCTCATCGGCGATTATATTCGGAGTCTCTCTGCGGTAATCGGCTTTTCCTTTTACGAATACAACCGTATCCGGGGTCAGCTTGTCCCCGTTACGATTAAGCACCTCCGGGAACATGACGACTTCGATTTGGCCCTGCAAATCTTCGAGCGTGAAAACGGCCATTTTCGAGCCGGCGTTTCGGCCTGACTTGGTTATATTGTATCTGACCTTCAACACCATGCCGCCTATCACCACCTGCCTATCGCCGTTGGCCTGCTGCAAATCCGAACTATTGCAGTTTGAAAAAATGTTAATCGTCTCGGCGTGGTGACTCAGCGGATTGCTGGTGACATAAAAACCCAGAACCTCCTTTTCGAACGCGAGCATCTGCGGCTCCGGCCACGGCGCAACGACGGGCAGACGCTGATGGTCCTTTGAATAGTCGTTTCCGCCGGTTATCTGGCCGAAGAAATTCATCTGGCCCGCCTGCTTGTCGGCCTGCAGGCCCGAGCCGCTTTCCATGGCCCTTTCCAGCGCGGCCATCATCTGTGCACGATTTCCACCGAGCTTATCGAAAGCGCCGGCCTTGATAAGAGATTCGAGCACCTGTTTATTGGCGGCCCTCAAGTCCACATTTTCACAGAAATGAAACAGGCTCTGAAAACGCCCTACCTGCATGCGGGCGGCGATAATCTGCTCGACCGCTTTTCCACCGACTCCTTTGACGGCGGCCAGCCCGAAACGGATAACCCCTTTTTTTCGCCGGCCGTCGGCATCATTTTCATAAAGCGGCGTAAAATCCACACCGCTTTCGTTGATATCAGGCGGCCGGACCTCGATATCCATCTGATTGCACTCACCGATATATTCCACGACCTTGTCGGTGTTGTCCATTTCGTAAGTCAGCAGTGCCGCCATAAATTCTACGGGCCAGTGCGTTTTCATATAAGCGGTCTGATACGCGATAAATGCGTAGCGGGTCGAGTGACTCTTGTTAAAACCGTAACCGGCGAACCGCTCGATAAGCTCGAAAATCTGCTCGGCCTGCTTTGTCGAAAGCCCCTTATCCACGCAACCGGCGATAAATCGCTCTTTCTCTTTGGCGATTGTCTTGGCCTTCTTCTTGCTTATGGCCTTGATAAGGGTGTAGGCCTCCCGCAGCGGGATGTCACCGAGCCGGTTACAAATCCGCATGACCTGTTCCTGGTAGGTCATAATGCCGTAAGTCTCGTTGAGGACTTCGGTCATAATCGGATGCGGCAGGCTCCATTTGGCCCCGTGCTTGCGATCGATGTAATCGGGTATCAGAATCATAGGCCCGGGACGATAAAGCGCGTTTGCAGCAATCAAATCTTCAATCCGGTCCGGCCTCATTTTCATCAGGAGGTTCTGCATTCCGCCCGATTCGAACTGGAAGATGCCCTTTGTTTTACCGGCGGAAAAAAGCTCGAACACCTTCGGATCGGTGATATCCACTTTTTCCAGGTCGATTTCTTCGCCGTGAATCTCCCGGACCAGGATGCAGGCCCTGTCCAGCACGCTGAGGGTCTTTAATCCGAGAAAATCCATTTTCAGCAGGCCGACCTTTTCCACCGTCGGCCCGTCGAACTGAGTGACAAGGTCTTCCGAGCCGGACGCCTGATACAACGGCACAAAATTCGTCAAAGACTCATCAGCAATCACGACACCGGCTGCGTGGACCGAAGCGTGACGCGCCAATCCTTCGAGTTTTTTGCCGATATCAATTACCTTGCGGGTCAGCTCGTTTTGTTCGTAAGATTGTTTCAGCTCGGGTTCCGTCTCCAGGGCTTTTTCGAGCGTCATATCGAGCGAGAACGGCACGAGCTTGGCCAGTCTGTCGGCTTCGATAAGCGGCACGCCGAGCACCCGACAGACGTCACGAATCACCGCGCGAGCCTTCATGGTCCCGAACGTGATTATTTGCGCGACGTGGCCGTACTTTTGCCGGACGTAGTCGATAATTTCCCCTCGATGCGCCTGGCATATATCGATATCTATATCGGGCATCTCGTTGCGGTGCGGGTCCATGAACCTCTCGAAAAGCAAGTCGTATCGAATCGGGTCCACATCGCACAGCCCCAGACAGTAGCCAACCAACGTCCCCACGCCGCTGCCTCGGGCGCCGATTGCAATATTTTTTTCTTGCGCGAATTTGCAAAAATCACAGACAATCAAAAAATA
>CAYVXS010000080.1:0-9702 GCA_964454885.1 uncultured Pirellulales bacterium | reverse complement strand
ATCTGGTCCAGGCTGTCAAAAGTAACAACTCCGTTTAGCTGACCTTCCGCTGCATACTGCGGCTGCCAGTTATTCGCCCCGGTTATGGGTTTTGTCCTGCAGCGAATCACAGTACTGAGGCGGGTCAGTAGATTCGCATCGCCGCCAGGTCTATTATTCCATGTATCATCGCTTAGTCTTTTTTGTCCTTGACGCTTATAAGGCGTAAATTTTACTCTCGGCATCACGAAATCATATAATTCCAGGTCGTCTATCTCCCTGTCCGGCTCACTCGCCCTGGCTATCGCACATAGTTTACCGGAGGCAAAAACCACCCCCCCGACAAATTTAGTAGCCGTTTTAATAAAAGTGCGCCTTGTTATTTGTTTTCCATTTTTAATTGTCATATCTATTTTCTTATAAGAAAAAATTCCGCGGCGACTGCGCCATCGGTTCCATCGAGCTTATATCTCCAAGGCTCTTTACCGGCCCGGCCGTCTCCGTTGTCATCCAATATGGGAATCTCCGTCGTGAGCAGCTTGTTTTGGCGGAACCAATCGTCTATTTGCCTGGAAGCGGCGGTAAATGCCTCTAATATGGAGACTTTTCCGTCACCGTTCGTGTCGTTTTCACCGTCGGCCAATGCCGGGAGAAAATATTCACTAAACCGTGTCCTGTATCTCTGCTCGTCTGTGCAGCTACATATCACAACTCTGCCGCGCCCGGACATAGCCTTTACCGCAAAACCCGAACCCGGGCAATCCAGCACAATCAATATTGACGAGGCTTTGATCTCTTTAATCCACTGTGTTAACTGCTCGTGTGTCATATCTGCACCGGGAAGATTTAAACGCAGCTTTCCCTCCGCTATATTGGCCTGACCGATATAGTAAAATATAAATCTGTCCTCCGCTTTGGCAGCAGTTCTTATCGTCTCCACGGACTTTCGAATATTCTCCGCAGTTGATGCCACATAGATACTTCCTGTCGGCAAATTATCACCCACAAGAATGGTAAGAGTCTGGTCGCTGACTTCGGGATTATCTTTCATCAATTTCTGTATCTCTGTTACAGCTTTTGTTATATTCATTTTATCCTGAGGTTCCTTGCTTATTCCACCGACAACCAGAGCATAAGTTTTTCGGCTTGTCTGTTCCAGGTTTTTATCGGTAACACTGCCGGCAACTGTCGTAATACACAGGATAAAAGTAATTAAAATTTCAAAACCGATTTTTTTCATATATTCAATCCGGTATTTTATACAAGCCCCTTTTTTCGTCTTAAAAACCACTCCATACTCAGGATAATACATAATATTAAAAACAGAGGCCAACTCGGCCAGACACTCGTCATACTTCTGGATGTACCAATATGAGTTTGCGCCTCGAACATTTTGGTAATATCTCTGTTAATGTCATCCGCATAGACATATTTTCCATTGATGCGTTCGGCGAGAGTCTGCATAAATTGTTCGTTTATTTGGGTATCGAACATCTCCGTCTGGTGGGGGGGTAAATTTACGGCAATAGTTCTTTCCCCGAGAAATACGCCGCCAACTTCCGCCTGGGCGGTTGCAATAACAGTGTCGATATCAACGTTGTCAATTTCGGCTATATAATATCCCTTACCCGTCGGTTCCATCGTCAAAACCTGCGCTTTGATATCGAGCAGGACGTTCGCCTGTTCAACAGGTGTGAAAGAACTGTCGCACACGCGTGCACTGAACTTGACTTTATCACCATCGTTTATTCTCTCTGCAAATAATTCTATACCGGAAGCCGGCCCCGGAGTTGCGCCGATGGTTGATATTAATCCTGAGACGAGCTTGTACAACAAACCGCCTTGTTCGTCTTCACGATACCAAAGAAAAAGACGCGATATATTGAGCAGGCACACTCTTCCGCGTCCGACCCGATGCAGAATAACCAAAGGTATATCGCCGGATTTAGCAAACGTGCTTGCGGCAGGTTTGACCTTCTCAATCTTATAAAAAGCAGATACTTCGATATCGTATCGCTCTATGTCGTCGGGGCTGATTATGTTACCGTTTAATGCTTCGTTGATAAGCTCTATTTTACCGGGATTCGGAGGCCATAACTTCGGATCGTCCTTTTCGAAGATAACCGGAAAAAGTGCCTGGATTCCGGGACTCTTCCAGTTGCCGGGACCAAAATCCCCCCGTCCCGGTAGTAAAATAAGTCCTCCGCCTCTTTGAACAACAAAGCTATACAAACCATCAATTTGTTCGTTCGTCAGATTATCCAAAAGGCAATGCTCGAGGATTATGATGTCATACCTGTTAAATCCTTCACGATTTTCTGGTAACCTGACATAGCCTAATTTTTTAGACGCCTCTGCGGATAGTCCGACGGTTTTAATTGCATCCAGCCCGAAATCCAGCTGAATCCGATGGTCCCGGGCCAAAACCTCCCGGAGCTTTCCAACATTAAAATTGGCAGCCTGTGTATAAAACAGGACCCGAAGTTTGTCGGCATCTACGACCTCGACCATCGCTGCGCGAATATTATTGGCCTGATTAACTTCGTTTTTGAGCGCCTTGGCGCGAGCGAGGAGACTGTGGCTGCCAAGGCTGTCCGCGACGACCGTGAATTCTACAGTGACATCCCTTTTTTCTTTCATTCTCTTCCGGGAAAACATTTCGGGATCAATTTGCTTCTTGTCTATTACCTCATCGTCTTCGAGCAGCTCTATTACAACAGGCTCTTTACCGGGATTATCCGCCGAGACGATAACTTCCACGTTATAAGCAGAATCAATCGAAGCCCTGGCGGGACTTCTTAATGATTTTATCCAGATATCAGTTGTAGTCTTTCTCGAACCGATACCGACAATCACTATAGGAAAATCGCCCCTGACAAGAGGAATATACGGCGCAAGACTTTGGTCGTCAACTCGGCCGTCTGTGAAAAGAACGGCACCTTTAATCTTCGATATGCCTATATCCCGGTCATTTGCAGTTCCGGCGGTTTTATCGGCGTTTTCCGGTTTAGCACTGTAACTGTTATCCTGTTCGGTAATATCATATTTTCCTATCGCTGCGAAAACACTTTGCATATCCGTCTCGGTTCCCCATCGCTTCAATAATCCGGTTGAGCCGCTGTGATAAACATTTTTATCAAAACCGAGGATTGTATATTCGGGGCCCTTTTTATTCTCGGGACGAAAGACATCGTTAAAAATCTTCACGGCCTTATCCAGTCTCGTCGTTCCCTGCTCCTCGATGACAGACATGCTCCGGCTGGTATCGAATAATACCAGCACCGAATTTCTGGTAACCTCATTAACTAATTTGGACCGTGACGGATTCCACAATATCACTAACAAAATTAAAATCGAGGTATATCTCAATCCCATAAGCAGGAAACGGTACGATCTAATCTTATCCTTTTGCATTTCTCGACTGTGAAAAGCAAGGGCGACCAGAGAGGCACAAACCACTAACAAAAAAGCAGCAATAAAATGTCCCGGATAATTCGCGAATATCATTTCCGTTCGGACCCTCGATTATATTTGGCTGCATTCTCGAAAAATTCGTTCTCAAGCTCGTTGAACCTAACATCCGAAGGTTCGTCCTCAATCGGTTTTTCCACGTGTTGTTGCGCATTCAATGCAATCGACCAGAACCGGCGGGATATTTCTCGTGCATTATCTGCGGCACTGGTTTCGTCTTTCGTTAAAACACTACCGCCACCGGTCTGACCTCCGCCTTTGCGTATCGTTACCCAACTGGCTTTTGTCATACTCTCCAGCAATTTCTCGGCGGCTTTGAGCCGGGCAAGCATCTCCTCGCGTTCGACCGTCGTAAGAGATTCGTCAAGAGCTTGGGCATCCTGGGATAATTGTTCGGCCATCTCCTGGGCCTTTTTTGCCAATTGCTGCTTGTCGCTGGACATTGTACCGGCTTCGAGTGCATTTTCCGCCGAAGCTAAATCACGCTGGGCCGAATCCATCAACTCCGCCGCCTCCGTAGCTTTACTTGCATCCGGCTGTGTATCATAACGTACCTCATCGGTTTTTTTCTGGAATTGTTCCATCTTTTCGACGGCCTTCTCGAGATGTTGTTGAGCCTGCTCCGAAGCTTTCGTAGTCGCCGCATTTTCACCCTGCGGAATTTTTCCCAAATCCTGCTTCAACTGCGATACCTTCTCCTGCAAAGCTCTTTGTCTTGCCTGGAGCATTCTCAACCTGGCATTTTCATTCATCGAATCGCTCATGTCCCCGCCGGAGTCTGACGGTCCCTGGCTCGCTTTCGCATTGTCACTTGACTCAGTACTTTTACCACTTGAGGCTGTTTTACCTTGATTTTGACCGTTTACCTGTTTGTCACTACTACCTTCAGCCGGCCCGCCGCTTTGAGAGGTCGAATCTGTTTGCTTCATTTGTGCCTGCTGACTCTTGACGGAACTTTCGCTACCACGATCACCTTTTTCATCCGAATTACTTTGGCCGCTGCTTTTTCCTTGTCCGGTGGAATTACTCCGGCTTTTGTCGGCATCCTGACTCGTGCCGGAACTGTCGCCGCTGCTCTGAGAATCTGTATTATCCTGGTTCTTCTGCTTACTGCCGTTCTGATTCTGCCGGCTTCCGGAGTCATCCTGCCGCTTTTGTTCGGTACTTTCTTTTTCGGTCTGATTTTCCCCCGCCTCGATTTGTGACTTATTCTCAGCCTTTTCTTTTTGTTCCAGAAAATTTTCGAAATCCGTCTTTAATTGTTTTTGCTGACGTCTCAACTGCTCGATATTACGCTGCACTTTCTGCATTTCGGCTTCGATGCGTTCTTCTTCCATACCGGTCAATTCCGGCGATTCCTGAAGTGTCACCTTGTCGGGTTTTTCCTGCGGGACACTCTTGCCGCTCGACGGCGGATTATACTGCATGTCCAGCTCAAGGATGAATTTTCTCAAAATCCTGTATGCATCTTTTTCAGGAACCAAAGCGGCGGAAGCATCGTGACGGCCCAAATCGCCATGCGCCTGTTCATACAGGTTCAAAACCTGATTCAAAACCGATTTGTGGGCATCCGTGAACTTATTCTCCGGATCGTCACGGATAATCTCCAGAAGCTCCGAACAATAAGACAGATCATCGGCTATCGAATCGAGCCTCGATCGGTCCTGGTCGGTCGGATTCAGCTTGCTCGCAATTGTCCATGTCTTTTTAACAATTGCCCGTGTGTATTCGAGCACAGTCATCAGGCCATCGGGAACGCCGCCGGAGCTTTTACTTTCACCGCCTCCCGGCATCAAGTGCCAGAACTGCTGGTAAGGGCGAATCTCGATAAAATACGTATCGCTGCTTGAATTGTTGTTTTCGGGAATAATTCCGGTCGCAACATCGCTCGCATGGGCATAAAACAAAATACTGTCACCCACCTCCAGGTCGTATTGCTCCAGCTCAAGAACATGAGTGACTTTTCGCTCTTTTACACCATTTTCAATGGGTATATCTATAACCTCAGGTTTGCGCCCCGGCAGTTCCAGGCATATTTGAACCGAATTTAATCCGAAATCATCAGAAATTTTGAATTCTATCGGAATGCTCGCTACGTTCGTTGCAAGATAATCGCTCTCGGGTGAAATAAGCTCGAATTTCGGCGGCTCATCGGTTTTTAGTTTGATTTCCAATTCGGGAATATTTTTATTCGTTAAACCTTTTTCATCCGTCAGTCGAAATCCCACCGAACCGTCTTTATTCGCCTTGAAGGTGTAAGTAAAAGAATCCGCACCGTCAAGCTTTTCACTGCTGGAGAGGCTATCCAATCCCGTGATTGCCGCCTCATTGATTTTCTCGGTAGTTTTGACACTAAGTGTGACGGTGCTGTTCTCTATAAGTTCGAGTTTATTGTCTTTAATTTGCTCTGTGTAGTTTTTGAGGACATTTTCATCGAGAAGTTTTGCAGGCAGAGAAATATCCGCCGCGATGCTTTCTATCTTCGGGGCTTCGCGAATCTCGATATTATGCCACTCGGAGCTTGTCCCGCCGGCTTCGAATCGATATCTGAATTCACCGATCTCTTCGAAATAATCTGATGCTTCAAGACTCGAACTGCCATCTCCTCTGACAACCGGCGATAGCGGGATTTCCTCCCGTGTCGGCACCTCGTTACTGTCACCTGTCACAGGCTCCAGCACCAGCCTGCCGTCTTCGGGAACACGTCCCCGTATGTCTGCGGTAAAAGTCAGCATCGATTCTGGCTCGGCTAAAAAATCACCCGTGGTTGTTTGCAGCTTCGTCGCCGATACGGGTTCAACGGCAGCCAAAGGCATAGTCAGCCGTGTGAAATATGTTTTCAAATAAGCAAGATTTCGTTGGATATAGAAACCGACGATGGTCATTCCACAAAGAACTACTGCCGCAAGGATATAACCATGCCATTTCTTGATAGTGGAATCGAACCTGAATTCCTCGCTGTCATCCCATGTGCGGGCAACTAAATATTCGGCAAGAGACTCGGAATAAGGATAATCAGTTTTTTTCTCGTAATATTCCATAGCGGCGACAAGCTGCTGGTCGAAACTGTTTTTGTTTTCGATATAATTCGCCGCGTTCGTATAGGAAATCTGGACCATCAGCAAACGTGACAATTTATAGAGAATAACAGCAGTACTGATAATCAGCAGCATCAAAGCTATTATTCTCCCTGTGAGGCCGAAATTAAACCGGTTGTCAAGCCATATATAAACGCCGATGTATCCACATGCAAAGAGCACGCAAACAGCCGCTACCTTAAGGACAGCAATAGCAGCCAGCCATCGCCTGACTTTCCCGACTCTGGCGGCTAAAACTTCCATCCTGTTTTCTACTTTTACAGCCATATTCAAATCCGATTTATCTCCTGAGTCTGTTAGCGACAAAGGATTCGACCAGCAATAGCGAAATTATCACCCATACGAGCGCAATCCATGCGGGTTTTTGTTCTTTTGTCTCAAGAATATCAGCCGAAGATATGTTGTCTCTCTTGCCTGTTGAAAATATACGGCTCACAGCGTTGTCCACCTGCTCTTTAACCGGCTTGCTCATATCTGTTTCGCCGGGCGGCAAATTCACACCGGCATAAAGTTCAGGTTCGGTAAGAGTTTGTACCCATCCTACCGAACCGGGATCGAGCAGCAGTAAAGAAGAATCCGTCAAGGTCGCCCGTTTTATATTGCCGTCGCAGTCACGGACCAGTAAAGATTTTTGTCTCTCGGACCCGAGGTCAATATCCGTCACCGGTAAAACCACCCGCTCATTGCAGGTAAAACTATAGTCACGAACCCGGTTATTTTCACCGAGTAAATATTGACACAGTGCAACCGAGACACTCGATTTGGTCAAAGCTCCCAATGAATCATCGGTGCTCGTATTTATCAGTATGCTCGAGCCGTTGCCGACCTGTCTATAATAGATAAAGCCTGAACCATTCTGGTATTGCCAAAGACAAACGCCGTCCTGCTGCGGCTGGCATTCCCAAAATGCGTTCACAGGTATTCGGTCGATTCTATAGTTTACTATTGCTTTGGCGGCAACATTATCAACACCGGAAAACTCTTTTTCACAGGGGCGGTTCTCAGGAAAAGTCTGCTCCTGTACAATTTTTTTCGGCAGGGCGGGCAGTACATTCAATCGCCGCAACTGGTTCAGTGACGCAGCGGAAGGTTCGCCGGTCATAAAAAAAACAATCCTTCCACCGGCCTCTACAAAATCGGAAATTGCCCCAGCCATAGTTCCCAGACGCTCGGTAATTCCCGAACAGACGAGCACATTCGCCCATTCAAGGTTTGCGGTGCTTAATTCACCGGCCGTAATTCGCCTGACTCTAATAATCCTGTCCGAACCTCTGCCGGAGAGAGTTTGCATAGCCATATCCAGCAAATACATCTGATCCTCGAGAGCTTCCACAAGCAGGATATTTATTTGTCTTTTTTGCGGTACTCGGACCGCAAAATAATAAGTATCATCGGTTTCAAGACCGTCCCCCGATGAAAGTAGAAACTGCACAGGTACAAACAAACGCATATCTGCGTTAGAACTCGAATCTAAACGAACCGGATAAGTTTTAACCTGGTTTGGGAGAAGCTCCACATTAAGTGATACAGCTTCATCTGTTCCAATTTTTGCAGTCAAACGCCGACTTTGCTTAATCTGACTGTGATTCGCTACAGAAACATTTATTGCCAATCCATCAACTGAGGCATCTGCAACCTGAGCGCGAACTATCGAGGCGTTATTGACTGGTTCAGGTGAGACAATCATCTCGTACTTATAATTGTCCACCATCGCCGGTTCCTGGACATTTAGAAATTGAACCAATATTTGAGGCGTAAAATCACTAACCAGCAGAACGGAGACCTCATCGTTCGCATTTATCGTCCTGCCGCTGTTTCTAATACCCGACAGGAAAGCGTCCACATCAGCGCTACCGGTTGACAGTTTCATGGCTTTGACCTCCGCTAAGGCCTGCTGTTTGGAAAGACCATAAGTCCAGTTGCCTGAAACCAAAGAGCAAATATTAAAAACTGCATCCGCCTCGGCAGATAAAATATGCTCGACGTTTGCATCTTTCATCTTCTCGAAGTAACTGTTCGAGCCATCCGAGTACGACATCGATATTGAATTATCCATACCGATATAATAAATATGCCGCACATTTATTGGTTTTGGTTTGATATAAAGAATGGGCTGAGCGAAGAGCAGGGCGATCAGAACAATTATTGCACATCGTAAAAGAAGCAACAGCCAATCACGCAGATGCCTTCGGGAATAGCTTTCCGTCTGGCTGGTCCTGAGAAACTGGAGCATTGTAAAGGGCAAGCGCCTGTACCGGGGCTTGGCCAGCATGTGCGCCAGCACAGGCCCGGCGACTGCTATAGAACCAAACAGAAATGTCCACTCCAAAAAACTCATCTCATTCTCTTTCGCTTGGCTAAGTAGGCAATCAGCGCTCTGTCCAAAGGTTCGGACGTATCTATAAAACAATAATCGATATTACTTCTTCCCGCCGTCTTTTCTATTTCATCGAGGAACTCGGTGACCCGCTGATGATACGTATGTTTGACAGACTGTGGAAACGTTCGAATTTTATCGCCTGATTCCATATCCTCGAACTGAATCAGTCCTTCATAATCGAGATTTATCTCCTGATGGTCCATTATCTGAAATACGATTACATCATGCCTGAGAAATTTCAAATGAGAGAGGCCTTTGAAAATACTGTCCTCGTCATCGAGCAGGTCCGAGATTAGTATCACAAGACCTCTGCGATTTGTTGTTTCGGCAAGTGTATGCAGGACAGACGCCAGGTTGGTCCGCCCACCCGGCTTATTATGCTGAAGCGTAGTCAAAATTATATTCAAGTGGGTCCGTCTCGAGCTTGCAGGGATTTTCTTAACGATTCTCTCTGCAAAAAGCATCAGGGAAGTACTGTCACCCTGGCCGAGCATCAGATAACTCAGAGCAGCGGCGAGATATGCCCCATATTCGCTTTTACTGACCGAACGCTCACCGGCAAAGGACATGCTTTTGCTGTTATCCAGCAGGATATAAACTGTAGTATTTGTTTCCTGCTGAAACCGTTTGATATAGAGCTTGTCGCTTCGGCCGAAGACTTTCCAGTCCACGAACTTTAATTCGTCGCCGGCGTGATATTGCCGGTGGTCGCTGTATTCGGCACTGAAACCATGAAACGGGCTTGGGTGCAGACCTGAAAAGAATCCCTCTACG
>CAYVXS010000079.1:0-9781 GCA_964454885.1 uncultured Pirellulales bacterium | reverse complement strand
TAAACAATTACGTTTATTATCAAAAATTTCTGTGGAGATTATTAATTTCTCCATAAGCAGAACAAGTGTGGTCTTCGAATCATGTGATACTGAAGATAACAGTCAGTTATCGCGTAGAAGAAATTTTTATTTCAATCGGCCTTTTCTTATTTATGTGAAAAAACGCGGGGCAGAATATAATCCTTTCTTCGTAATTTGGGTGGACAACGCCGAATTACTCAATAAATTTAAGTAAGCAAAAAAAAGATTCAGCAGTGCACCATATTTCATGCCTTTTCAATTTTGTCATTGCCCGCCGGGCCGGCAACGGCCATAATACCCACTGAAGTACTTAAAGTGCCTAAAGCATTTTAAGTGCATAAGTCTTTTGCTCTTGTACTCTTGTGCTCTTATGACTTTAGATGCTTGATACTCTATTCTCGAGATGTTTCGAGTATCTAAAATCGAGAATAGAGCAAAGCTTTGAATATATTGGCAACTCCATCAATAAGGCAGGAAAGGTAAAATATGTGGTATTACTTTACGAATGACCAGCGATTCGGTCCCGTCGACGAGGAGGAAATTATCCGCCTGATTCATAACGGCGTTATAGGGCGCGATACCTTTTTATGGACGGAAGGATTTGATGACTGGATACCGGCGGGACAGACAAAGTTCACAAATCTGTTAGTCAATATGCATGTAACAACTATGGCCCAACCGGCGACTTACTCTTACCCAATCATCAGGTTCCAGCCGCATTCTTTGAGAACGCTGTGGCTCTGGTTAGCCTGGCTTGTCGGCCTGGGTTTTCCTTTGTGTATTGTGTGTATTGGCTTGCCCGCCGTACTTGCCGGAACTGTGCTCGGATATATCATTCTTTACCGCTCATGGCTTCTGATTCAGGATGGAAATGCACGTACCACCCCCGGTATGGCGGTAGGTTTTTGTTTTATCCCGTTTTTCAACTTATACTGGATATATATTGCCTTTGTAGGGCTTTCCAAGGACATGAATACCTACTGCGAGCAGCGACAAATTGCCGCCCCGGTTATCAGCGATGGTATGGCACTGGCATATTATATACTGTCCCTTCTAAGTATCCTAAATATACCGCTGTCATTCATCCCGTACGTCGGCATTGTGTTCAGCTTATTAATAGGAATACCAACTACTGTGTTGTATATTATTCTGATGAAACAATTTACCGATGTCGGAATGAGTATTCTCGAGTACAAAATGCAGGCAACGGCACAATAATCCTTAAAGACGAAAAGACTCCAGGAGCCTTTTTCTCAAAAAGGGGATTTTTAGCGAAAAAATGGGGATTTTTCTTTTATTTCGGCCGGTTTTTCATAAAATACGCTATGGACTATGATGAGTTCATAGCGAGAATATTGGATAACGAATTCAGAATAATGAAATGGGAGGATAAACCAAATCAAAATTCCATATTTAGCCGTCAGGCCTGCCTGGCGTGAAGAACCCGGCTTTGAAGGACTACCTATGGCACTAAGTTCGCCGTGGTAAAAAGCCAATTATAACGGCAGAACACAGATACAGGAGACAGCAGTAAACCACTTGGGGTTCACCGTCATGAACTCAATGTAGTTCATGGAAGTCAGAAGAAAAATGAAAAAACAAAGCCAATGATAATATGGGTAATATAACATAAGCCCTTTAACAACAATATAATACAACAAATCCGGCTATGTCTTCGGCTCCGCCGGGACAAGAAAACAAAGCCAATCGATAACATCGGAAGTCAGAGGCCGGAAGACGGAATTCAGAATGACTAAAGTCGTATGAGCTGGATCAAGTCTGGCTTTGCTTGCAGTTTCGCCGGGACAGGTTTTGGTTAATCACTGACCTGTGCCGAGAGATAAAATCAGCATTTTCAGTATTGAAAACAGCGATTAGGCGGGAATAGACAGTAAAAGGTGATTTTTGCCTTTATCGGATTTAACCGAGGGTGCTCTCTAATGTTTGATCCGACTTTTCGGAGGTCTCGGTCGATACAGGTCTCGGATTTAACGGCAGATAAACGGTAAAAGTCGTGCCCTGGTTAACCTCGCTTTCGACGTCGATTCTGCCGCCGTGCATAATGACGATTTTATGAACGATGGCAAGGCCGAGACCGGTTCCCTGAATCTGCTTGTCCGGGCGATGCACGCGGTAGAAACGCTCGAATATTTTCGGCAGTGCCTCTTTAGGTATTCCCAAACCCGTATCGTGGACGCTGATGACCAGCTCCTCGTTTTGATGCCGGACATTGACCGAAGCAAGCCCCTGCGCGGGTGTGAATTTGACGGCGTTGCTGATAAGGTTCGTCAGGACCTGCATAATTTTCCCACGGTCGAATTTGGCGATAGGCAGATTTTCAGGCAGCTCGGTAACCAGCTCTACATCGTGCTTCTTCGCATATAAAATCATTGTCTCATGCACATCCGAGACCACCTGGGCGATATCGTTGTCCTGTATATCGAGATTCATTTTCCCGGCTTCGAGCTTCTGGAAATCCAGGACATCGTTAATCAGAGCGGCGAGCCTGTCAACATTTCTTTGCGCGATGCCGAGGAACTTCTTCTGCTTTTCGTTAATGTCACCGACTACTTCGTCCAGGACGAGACTTAGGCCTTCTTTCAAAGCGGCCAGAGGCGTTCGAAGCTCGTGGGAAACCGTGGATGTAAACTGCGACTTCAGCTCCATCGTCTCTCTTAGCTTTTCCTCGGCCTGCTTGCGTTCGGTGATGTCCCTGATGACGCCGATCGAGCCTGTCGTATTGCCGTCGGAATCTTTCAGGACGCTAAGTGAAATATCGACGTCGATCAAGCTGCCGTCTTTTTTCATCATTTTGGTTTCGAGATGATGCTGCATCCCTTTTTGTCTTACATCGAAGGTCCTTATCCTTTCCCATTCTCCCGGGGGATACAGAGAGCAGATCGGCAAAAGATACAATTCCTCGCCGTTTATACCAAGAAGTCCTTCGGTGAACTTATTCCAGGAAATCAGCCTCTCCTGCTCGTCTACCAAAGTGATGGCCGCCGCGGAGTTCTCGAAAATCATCCGGTACTTTTCCTCGGCCAGCAACCGTTCGTTTTCCGCTTTCTTGCGCTCGGTGACGTCATCGATTGCTACGATAACATGTCTGTTGTTGTCAATTTTCACAGGTTTGGCGCTGATTCGGAACCACGGTTGAATTTCCTTATCTTTGACTTTAAGCGTAGGGCGAATCTCGAGCCCGTAAATGGACTGCTCCGAATCCAGAACTCCCCGGATAGTTTTTCTGAGCGAGCATCCCGCGCAGGCCGACGTATATCCGCACCCTTCGTCGCTGTTTATGTGGTTGGAGCAACCGAGGGCATCACCGACACGGTGACAGATAATCTGAGAAAAATCTCTATGAAACATCTTCCTGATAGCATCGTTGGCACGGACGACGGACAGGTTTTCATCGACGAGGAACATTCCGATAGGAACCGCGTCGAAAATTGCTTCCAGGTTCTTCTGCTTTTTATCGAGTGCCTCTTCGATTTTTCTGCGTCTGATGGCGTTTTCGATGGTCTTGGGGATTGCCCTGAGATAATTCCGCTCGAAATCCTTCGAGAGATAATCATAGGCACCGGCCTTCCATGCTTTTACGGCGACGTCTTCGTCTCGGGCGCCCGTAGTAAGCACAATGGGAATATCCTTGACCGAGTCCAGGATATCGAGTGCCGTTCCGTCTCCGAGTGTAAAATCGGTGAGAATAATATCGAATTTTTCCGAACTTAACACGTTATTAGCTTCTGAAATCGAAGGGACGATAACATATTCGTAGGAAAGGTTTTCGGCTTTCAGGTACCGTTTAAAAGCCATCTGATCAAGCTCGTCGTCTTCAATCAGCAAAATCCTGTACGTTTCGTTTTCCATATTATCGTTAACCGCCTTTGTATTATCTTATTATTCGCTTTTATCCAGCGCATTGTTGATCTTTTCGATTAAATCGGTGTAATCGAACGGCTTAGTGACATATTCGGCGATGCCGTATGCTGAGGCGGCGGCGATATCATGAGCCTCACACAATGCAGTACACATAATTACCGGGATTCCTTTCAAATCCGGACGTTTCTTGAGGTGCTCGAGCATCTCATGTCCGTTCATCACAGGCATGTTGGTATCCAATAATATCAGGTCAGGCTTCTCATCACTCGCTTTATCAAGCCCTTCCTGTCCGTTAGAAGCGGTAACAACGTCAAAGTTGTTCGCCTCAAGACGACACTGAATGGTGTCAACTATATCAGGCTCGTCGTCCACGAGAAGTATTTTTGCCCGGTCTGTTTTTTGTTTCGACTTAAATAATTTTAGCATCTTAACTTACCTTTCATGATTGCCCCCCATGGACAACAAAAATCGTTTAAAGCTCTTCACCCCCGACATTTTTCCCATCGGCCATGACTTTCCCTGACGAACTTATCGACTCATTCATCTCCTGACTTAAAATTTCATCCAGTAAAGCCAAAGCCGATAATAATTCCTGAGTGCTTTCTCTGTCTTTTCTTTGCTGCAGAATCCTTACTCTGTCGAGCAGGATCTTTTTTGTGATATCCCTCTCTGACTGTATGTGTCCGTCTATTTTTTGTTGAAGCCGTTCATTATCGCTCACAGGCTCCTCGGGATTATTTTCGAGCTGATTGCGATATACCTTCAGTTGATCCGTTACCCGTCGGCGTTCTGAAATTTCCTGCTGAATCCCTTCGAGCGTCGTTTCGTATTCCACGGAATCCCGCTTAAACATGTCATGGTTTTCGCTGGACGTGCCGTTTTCAGGGAATTGCAGAATGGGCTTGTCCGTAATTTCTCTGTATTTGGACATTGTATCATCGGGTACTCGTTCACCTTTGTAAATATGTGGCGATAGAAATACAATCAACTCGGAATTCTTGATGATAATGTTCGTACTCTTAAACAGGAATCCTATAATCGGCAAATCTCCCAAAACAGGAACCTGGTCAACTTCTTTTGTTTTTTCCTGCCGTCTCAGACCACCGAAGACAACAAGCTGACCGTCTTTTAATAAAAGCGACGTGCTGGCTTTTCTGGTATCGACTATAGGCACTTCCGTATTACTTTGGCCCGCCGCTGCGTTCTGTTCGGTCTCGACCATAAGGAAAATATCGTTACTGTCCGTCAGGGTAGCTTCCACATTCAATTGAACCCCGACGTTTTTAAACTTAGTGGTTGTAAGAGCCGCGGCACCTCCCGCCGCAGTATCCGTTATTTCCGTATAGGGCAGCTCCTCCACCGCTTCGATAGAAGCGGATTCTCCGCTGACCAACATGACTCTCGGGCTTGCAAGAATCTCGACATCTCTTTTTTGTTGTATCAAATGCACCACATTACGAATATTTCCGCTGATAACGGAGAACGAACCGCCGAGCCCGGTGGTATTGAAGGCGCTTCCATCACCGGTTGTCGTAGCGTCCTCAACGGTTGTTCCGAGCCTCGAACTCGTGAAATTCTGCCTGTAGCTTATGTCGTACATCTTATCGGAAAGTATGTCCCAGTTGAGACCTATTTCGGTATCGTCGTTAAGCTGCACATCGAGAATGACCACCTCTATCATTATCTGCTGCGGTGTTTTGTCGGCTTTTGCAATCTCACTTACGATTTTCTCGAGGTTTTCCTTTGTGTCGCAGATTATAAGTGAATTATTTTTCTCGTTAATAGAAATCATCCCGTATTCGGAAGACATATTGTCAATGGCCGATTTGAGACTTTTAGCATCGAGGAATTTGAGCATCACTGTCTGTACAAATAATTCCGGCGGTTCGTTAATAGTAATAGTTTCGACGGGCTCCGGCGCAACTTTAATAGTAGGCGGCTTTGTCAACCGGGGCAGTTGCCCAAAGGGATTGCTTCTGCCGGATTCTGATTCTTTCTTTGGTTCGTCACTATTTTGTTGTGATCTCGCACTGATACAGAACATGCATACGGTAACTATCACAAAGAACGAGATACTCTTATATAAATATCTAAGTTTCATGCCTGCGAACTTCCTTTCTCGACGTTATGTAAATTGTGACGGACATTTCACATTTCAGATAATCGGGAAAACTGCTGTCGGAATATATTTTCACCGACTCTATCCGTACACATTTTGAATTTTCCTGGAGTTTGTTCATTAAGGCGGTAATATTATCGTAGCCGCCCAGTATGGTCACTTTTGCCCCCTTCGTAGTTATATGAATGTTTGCATTAGGGTCGTTTATACCGGATTCAGAATCCGTCTGTGAAAATGTCAACGAATACATAATGCAGCCGGTCTTTTCCGAGACGGCCTGGATATTGTTAAAAAACTCCTTGGCTTCGATTGACTCGAACAACATTTCGAAACCGGAATTTAATTGTTCTTCCAGCCCCGCAAGCTCTTTTTTCCGTATTTTCAGATTATTTGCGATAGTTTGTTTTTTCTTTGTCAGATTGTCGGCGGCCGCCTCAAATTTTTGTGCGGCCTGCAGGTAATTTCGGTGAGGTGTTATGACCCGGTTATAAAGACCGATCATTCCTATTATCACAAGTGTTGCAATAATAACGTTCTGTTGCGAACTAACCGGTTTAATCCAGCGTTTTGATAACATCTATAAATTCCTTTTATTGAATCAATGTACATCTGATGGAATATTCCACCAGGCCTTCCGACTGCCTGTCACTTCGTGAGCCTATCAATGAAGCGGACTCTATGTTTTTGCACTTATTCAGCGCTTCGATGAAGAGATTAACCGCCGGGTATGAAACCGCCTGACCACTGAGCAATATCTCCGAGTTCTCACCGCTGTCAAGTTTAGATATCCGAACTGTTTCAGGTGTCGCGTCTCTGATCTCATTGAGTATCGGTCCCCAATCCAGAACGGTATTCGTATCGATTGTATCGTTTATTTGTTCGAGCTTTGCCGATACTTCAGTGATTTGTTTTTGCAGAAGCGATTGTTCTTTCAGCAATGTTTGTGTATCTACACTGGCCTGTAGTTGTTTTTGCCGTTTTATTTCCATACCTGCTTTTTCCATCCCGGCGTTAATAAAAGCGGTGCTTAAGATCATCAGAACCAAAAAAGTCGCGGCGATGTTCGATAATAAGAGAATCTTTTTTTCTCTCGATTTGGCAATAGCCACCTCCGACGGGAGCAGATTTATATTCAGACCTGCGTCCGGTGTATTAAGAAGTCCCATCGCCAATCCGACGGCGACCGCCGAGGGTTTACAACCGCCTTCGTTTTTAGTCTCAAAATCTCTTCTGGGATGTTTTCCGGCGGAAAGCCCGGAGGCAACCGGTGTGTCAAGATAAGCATTTTGGGAAGTTTTTATCTGCAAATCTATGTTATCGAGCCTGCTTCTCAATGATTCCGCTTTAGCCTCGAGGGACTCATCTTCAATATCTGTGACAAGAATTGCCTGCCATTTGTTTTTCTTCCGGGAGGTTCTAAGCTCGTAGAATTTCAGAACCTCGTTAATCTCTTCTGCCAACCATTCTAAATGATCTTCTGATTGTGACGGTCCCGGCTCTACGTGTTTAACTCTTATAAAATCCAGAGTGTTGTTTTTGAATACGGATAGTGTAAGAATACCGTCGAAGATCATAGCAAACAGCAGGTTCGTATCTGTCTTTCCGGCGATTTGTTCCGCATAACACGCTCTTGTGTAAGCTATCCATGCCGGTTCAATTACCTCGATGTTCAAACCCCTCCTGTTCATGCTCTTCATGGCTGTCGTAATCTTTTGGCCGTCTATAGCAACAACAAATGCACGACGGGTGCCTGATTTAACCGACGACTTTATCCCACAGAAATCCATCGCAGCTTTTTTGATCGGCAGCATTGCATAATGCTTCACTTCATTAAAAACAAACTGTCTCACATTGCCTGCGGCATCCTTGGGCAAATCCAGGATTTGTATCAGGGTCGGATTGGCAATCAACGAGATGGCTGTCGGATGAACACGTATTCCATTTTTTGCTTTGAGTTTTTTGATAGCTCCGGCTAAAACCGCGGCGTTCTCAATGTTTCCGTCCCTGATAGCTCCATCCGGAACGGGACAAACGGTGGCTTTTAATAATTTTACAGTGTCACCGTGCTTTTTTAGCAAGGCCAGGTTAATCCGGCCGCCTGAAACATCTATACCTAAAGCTGTTCTGAAACCAGACATTATTCGTTTATCCTCAAATGGTTTATTCTAATTACATAGGGACTGGTGCTTCCAATCGTTATATCGGCTTCGACTCTGGCGACAAAATTCTGTGGTGAAGTACCGGTCGAAGTGATTGTGGAATCGTTAACATCTACTGTGTATGAGCCACCCTCGAAAGTCTTGTTATTGAATCCGTCGCTCCAGTTGGGATCCACCCGCAGCTCGCTGAAGGCATCGTTAAGACCCGCCTCTGCGGTAGCAAGCGCCTCGGCCGCATAAATTTGATTTTGTACAAGCTGTATCTCCTCGGTATTCATCTGGAGCATACCTATAACCAGCGCAGAGAGGAACGCTATAACAAAGATTGTTACCAGCAGGACTGAGCCGTTATTTTTCAGTTTCGTTTTCATCTTTTTTTTACGGGCGTATAGTTCCACCGCCTCCACTGCTGCTGTCTTCGGGAGCTATTGCAATCGTGAGCATCTGTGCTTCTTCGACCGAGACGAGGGAAAAAGCTGAAGTTCCGCTGTTGCCGCTCGACGACTGCATCACATATCCGGCTCCGCCCGAAACACCGTCACATGATATTGTCACGTCATCTATCCACAGATTCTCGTTATTGTCGATTGAGCTGCCTTCAAACTTAATACGGAAATTGGTACGACAATATTGTGAGTCTGTGATTGTGGCTTGGTAAAGAAGCCATGTATCTTCTGTCGCGGTACCAATTTCGTAATAGTTCGAGTAACTACTGCCGTTGAATAATTGAAGGTAGACGTTATCGTTATTATCGATATCATCGACTTTATACCAGAATTCAATCGAGAAAGAGCTGTAAGCGCTTGTGTTGATATTGTCGGATATCAGATCGTTGCTCCATCTGCTGGCCTGTGCCGACCAGTAACCCGAATGCCTGTCAAAAAACGTCCTTGTCCAATCTGTTATTTCCCCATCAGTCCATTTGTCGAAATTGGTTTCGAATCCATCCTCGAATAAAACACTCGCAACATAATCCATCGTGATGGCCGTATGACCTGAAAGGCCCGGCGTATCTTCAACTATATCACTGCCGTCGAACGCTCCAAGGCGAAGAATCAGAGTGTTATTAATGGTTGTTGTTACTGCGGGGCTGGATGGGGAAGAGCTCGATTCGCCGTATGACGAATAATCGTTAATGGGATTGACAGGATCGTGGCCTGTGAACCTCATCATCCACCCATAGGCAAGCCGTGATCCCGACCAGGTGAACTGGTGCTCGGACGATTCCGAAACGTCTGCGAGTTTCCACCATACTCCCAGAGTCACCTGTTTGCTGTAATCGTCGAGGTCGATTTGGGTCCAGCCCTCGGCCATAGGCGGCGACAGTGACAGGGAAGTGTCCCCGTCCGTAGCGACTGCCGCAATCAGCAAATCTCCTTCATTCACGGTCGGAGTGGGAATGGTGATATTAGTATTTTCGGAACCAACTTTTGCCTCACTGAATGTCTCGTATGTCACCGTATTAAAAGCGACGCTATCGATTACGGCGGTACAAACATCCCCGTCATTATGACTGGTTACCGCCAGTCCAATGTAAACGTCGGACGACATACTTATCCAAACACTGTCAACCTCGGTCCAGACGGAGCCGTCGGCTGAT
>CAYVXS010000078.1:0-9786 GCA_964454885.1 uncultured Pirellulales bacterium | reverse complement strand
GCCGATTATATCCGCAAGCAGACAATCAAAAACGCAGAACGCTACATCACCGAGGAGCTGAAAGAGTACGAAACACAGGCCCTCAGCGCCGAGGAAAAGGCGATAGAATTAGAGCAGCAGCTTTACGACCAGCTCCGGCGACAGTGCGCCCAATATATCAGCCGCCTGCAAGAGCTGGCCCAAACCATCGCCCAATGCGATTGCTTAATGTCGATGGCATATTTAGCAAAGCGACGAAATTACATCCGCCCGAAAATATCCGACGACGGCAGGTTGATTATCCACGAAGGAAAGCACCCTGTTTTGGCTGAAACACTCGGGCCGGAATTTGTCCCGAACGACGCCGAACTGGGCGACGGAGCCGGGGAAATCATTGTCATCACCGGCCCGAACATGAGCGGCAAAAGCACTTATATCAGGCAGGTCGCCCTGCTGGTTTTAATGGCACAGACCGGCTCATTCATCCCGGCTAAAAACGCCGAAATAGGTCTGGTCGATAGAATCTTCACCCGCGTGGGGGCCTCCGACGAGCTTATACGAGGTCAATCAACTTTTATGGTAGAGATGACCGAAACCGCCAATATTATCAACAACGCAACAGAAAAATCTCTTGTGATTCTCGACGAAGTCGGACGCGGCACAAGCACTTACGACGGGCTGTCACTCGCATGGGCTATCACCGAGTACATCGCGAACAAAATAAAATGCCGCACGCTTTTCGCCACGCATTATCACGAGCTAACCGAACTGGCCGAGCTGTTTTCCAATATCAAGAACAGCAACGTGGCCGTCCGCGAGTGGATGGACGAGGTGGTCTTTCTGCACAAAATCATCCCCGGCGGAACGGACAAAAGCTATGGTATCCACGTCGCAAAATTAGCCGGTGTCCCCAAATCGATCTTAGAACGCAGCAAAGAAATCCTGGAAGAGCTTGAAAGCACTTTCCAGAAAGAGGCCACCGGCGAACATTTGGCCCGCCACAAAACAAAAGAGCCGGACAAAGAGCTGTTGTTTGTCGAAAAACATAAAGGCGTGCTGGAAAAACTCGCCTCAACGGATGTCAACAATCTTACGCCGATAGACGCGATAAACTTATTAAATCGGATAAAACGACAAATCGATGAAACGTAAAACTAAAAAGCCGACACAAAAGTCAAAAATATCCGACAGTGAATTATGCAAAACTGTGAAGCAAAAATCCAATGTCGAGGACGTCTGCATTATCTCATCGTCGGATGTGGAAACCGCAGCATGGGTGCGATTGAAGTGCCAGTTCGGCTGTGAAGGTTACGGCCAGTGCTTAGTTTGCCCGCCATATACACCGACGCCACAGCAGATGCGAGAAGTCCTGGATTCGTACACAAGGGCTATCCTGATACATTTTACGCCGGAGGCCCATGTAAAAGCGACGGTGGCCGAGCTTGAGCGGGAATTCTTCCTTCGAGGCGCATGGAAGGCTTTCGGAATCGGGGCCGGGTCTTGCGATTTCTGTAAAACATGCAAGGTGGATGAACAATGGTGCCGGCACGCAAGGCGTGCCCGACCGTCGATGGAGGCATGCGGAATCGATGTCTTTTCCACAGTGAAAAAGGCCGGCCTTCCCATCGAGGTTGTCAAAACCACACGGCAGTGCCCCAACTTTTACGGATTGATATTGATTGATTAGCTCTTTTAAATATATATAATTTAAGATGCGGGAAATCATAATAAACATCCCGTCGTATATTGTTATTGAATGCTAAAAACCGACTTTATAAATTAAGGGGAAAAGCCATGAAGAAGATTCTAAAATCTAAACATCTTATTCTGTTTAGTTTATTATTACTGTTCGGCTGCTCACAGGTCGAAATAACCGGCAGAAAACAGCTCAACCTCGTTCCCGATTCGATGATGAATTCGATGAGCTTCCAAAACTACGGTGAATTCCTCTCTGAGCACAAGCTAAGCACAAACGTCGAACAAACTCAAATGGTCAAACGCGTCGGCGAGAGAATTCAACATGCGGTTGAAAAATATTGCGCGGAAAACGGCTTAAAGAACAAATTAGCCGGTTACCAGTGGGAATTCAATCTCGTCGAAGACCCGAACGTCAACGCCTGGTGCATGCCGGGCGGCAAAGTTGTTGTATATACCGGTCTTCTGCCGGTTACCAAGACAGAGGCGGGTCTGGCGGTAGTTTTGGGTCACGAGATTGCACATGCCTTTGCCAAGCATGGGGCCGAGAGAATGACACAGGGGCTTATTGTCGAGATGGGAGGTCTGGCCCTGTCGAAGGCCCTGGAAGATCGCCCCGAACAAACCAAAGATCTTTTTATGGCCTCTTACGGCATAGGCTCGCAGGTAGGGATTTTGCTGCCGTACAGCAGAGTCCAGGAAAGCGAGGCGGACCATCTCGGTTTGATTTTTATGGCGATGGCCGGGTACGACCCGCATGAGGCCTTGACTTTCTGGCAGAGAATGGCCGAGGCAAATAAAGGCTCACAACCTCCGGAATTCCTAAGCACCCACCCGGCAAATGAAACCAGAATCGAGGACATTAAAAAATTCCTCCCCGAGGCTATGCAATACTACAGACAATCTTAAAGGTTGAACTTGTACCTATCTCAGGGATTCGATTTTGATAATTCTGGGGTCTTTTTCGGTGACAATCAGGCTCCTTTGCCTGGATGTATCGGCACCGAAATACTGAAAGCATCCGACCAGCAGATAATTTATAGTCCGGCGAAAATCCTCGCCGCTCGTGCTTATCATCGCTTCACCTACCCAGACAACTTTTTCCCCGGCCGAGGCGGTGTTGGGGTCACGCGCATAAACTTTAATGCCAAGCCGTTGGTCGTAATACGTATCGTAATAGGGGACGTACGTCGTATAGCCGAAGTGATAACCACTCCAATACTCGCCGTGAAAACCCACATACGGATGATAGAGCGGCGCAAAACCTGATGTATGATGAGAATCCATTGACGCTTCGAATGTGAGCCGATAGTCAGACTGCTTGAGGTCCTCGGTCGGGACATATTGATACCATTTCAGAAGCTCTTCTATCCTGGCCTTGATTTCCTTGTCAAAAATGGGATTCTCGGAATTCGGGTCAACCGAGACATAAACCGATGCGTTTTGCCTGATTTGTTGGTCGGCTTCGGAAAATCCGTTAACATGCACCCTGTATCCCGACGTGCACCCGGAAACGCATATCGACGTGACGAATAAAATCAAACTTAGATTTTTCATTTTATACTCCCTTCAAATTTGTCCCGAAAAAACTTTTCATAAAACAAAAAGAAGTCTACCGGATTTTGATATTCATATTTTACCCGCTGCAGAGGAACCTGCAAGAGCGCCGGTTGACCAGCATATCTGGAGATTGTATCCGCCACAGGGGCCATCGACATCGATAACCTCACCGGCAAAAAACAAACCGGGACATATTTTCGATTCCATCGTCTTCGGGACTATCTCAGAGATATCCACACCGCCGCGAGTCACCGTTGCCTCGGCAATAGGTCCCGTACGAACAATTGAAAGCGGTAAAGCCTTAATAAGTTTAACCAGCTTTTTACGCATATCTTTTTTCAACTCCCCGGCCGGAATTTGCTCGTCGCAACCGGAAATCTCACATACAAGGACCGAAAGACGCTTCGGCAGGAATTCCGCTAAAATGTTAATCACTTTCTTTTTGGGATTCGCCCCGATATATTCGATAATACGGCTCTCAAGCTCGGCCTGTTCGAAACACCGGGCCGTATCCAGCTCGATTCCAATCGGTTTACCTTCGGAGGGCAGATAATCGGTCAAGTATCGGCTCATATCCTGTGCAGCGGAACCACCTATGCCGCTATCGGTAAAAACCAACGTCCCTTCGGCGGTAATTTTCCTGTCATTTAGCCGTGTTGTAATCCGGACACTTTCCAATGCCGTTCCCGCAAGACGCCCCGGCCAGGTTTCGAGAGTCACGAGCGGGACTAATGCGGCTCTTGTTTCAATAATCCGATGCCCGAATTGCCGTGCAAACCGATAGCCATCCCCTGTGCAGCCTGTCTTCGGCCACGAAAGACCTCCGGTAGCAATAATAAGCCTTTCGGCACAGATGCGTTCCTTTCCGGCAGGAACAATAAACATTCCGTCTTCTTTCGTAATATTGCTTACATGCCAGCCGAACAAAAATTTCACACCGAGGTCTTTTGCTTTTTTAAAAAGAGCATCCCTTACATCAGAGGCACTATTGGTTACAGGAAAAACACAGCCGTCCCCTCGACTTTGCTCGGGGCAGGCTCTTTCAACCCTTGTCGGCACACCGAGACCGGCAAAAAATTCCCGCACATTCCGCGGTGAAAATTCATAAAGACAGAAACTCAGGAATCTTCCCCCATCATCGAAATTACGAACAAGCTCCCGCGGTTCGGCTTCATGTGTCAAATTACACCGACCTCCACCCGTTAGAAGCAGCTTTCTTCCGGGGCTCGAATTTGCTTCAATAACGATGGTACCGGCTCCCGCATCGGCAGAGAAAATCGCCGCTGTCAAACCGGCCGGTCCCGCTCCGATAATACATACTTTTACGTTCATAAAAAACTACACCGCCAACAGAGCTCCTGCGCAAATCTAACCTGTCGATATCGACATGTCAAATAATAGCATATATGTCAATTTTTATAAATTTCAAAACCGTAACAGAATTTTAAGACTTTAATAAAGGTCACAATATAACATGTGAAGAAAAATACCACCGGATATTAACCCGATAAAATTGAGATTAATAAATATAAAAACAATGTGACCGATACGGTTTTGCGGGAAAATTAAAAATTTATTTTTTCCGGGTATTTTTTCTACGGGTATATGCCGATTTGTTCGAAAATATATTAGCCGGCTCATCGTTTGAACGGCCCGGAAAAGCAAGTTGACGGTTGGAAAAAGAAACGAACCAATTCCGACCTTAAAAAAAAGAAATCAAGTGGATTTCATATCCACCCGGATAAAAGGAGATAAAACAATGCCTGCAACGAAAACCGCAGTTAAAAGTATGACTATGGTCGAGATTAAAAACAAGGCCAGGGGGCTTGGAATCAATCCCGGTAAAATGAACAAAACAGATCTTATTCATGCTATTCAAGCGGCAGAGGGAAACACACAGTGTTACGGATGGTCGAACGGACATTGTCCCAACATCGACTGCTGCTTTATGAAAGATTGCCTTAAAACCAGGCTGTAAATCCCGCATGTTTTTTCCGGAGATTCTCAGAGTTCTTCCAAGCGGGACAAGCCCAAAGCTTGTCCCGCTTCTTTAAGACTTTGCGCAAAACGTGCGAAGTCTAAAATTTTAATTTCATTCTATTGACAACACTTCTTTCGCGCATTAGTGTAAATACAATCCGGGGACTATTTTCCTGTCTTTCGGAAAATCATTTGTGAGGAGGAAAATACGTTGTTTATATTATTTATTTGCCTGACAGACCCAGTTATGATTAATTGCGGATGCCGAAAATACGGGCCGGCAGCAGAAATAACGGAAACAAAAACTGCGGAAACAGAAAATAAAAACGAAAAGGAGGCTGCCATGAGCATTACAATACAATGGCTGGGTCATGCCAGCTTTAAGATATGTTGCAGAGATGAGGTCATATATATCGACCCATGGAAAATCAAGGACGTGGTTCACGATGCAACGGTTGTGCTTGTCAGTCACAGTCACTTCGACCACTATTCTTCGGACGACATCACCAGGGTCAGCGGAGCGAATACCAAACTGATCGCTTCGGCCGACGTAATCGCCCGGCAAAGTGAAGGAGAGCAAATTCTGCCCGGTTCAACGAAAGACCTTAATGGTGTCACAGTGCAGGGTATAGCCGCATATAATCCCGGGAAACAGTTTCACCCCAAGTCGAATCAATGGCTGGGATTTATCATCCAGGCAGATTCCGAGCGAATTTATTACGCCGGTGACACGGATTTAACACAAGAAATGAAAGCTATCGACAATATCTCCGTGGCGATGCTGCCTGTCGGGGGAACATACACCATGAACGCCGCGGAGGCCGCCGAGGCAACCAAACATATAAATCCCAAAATCGCAATACCATACCATTGGGGTGATATTGTGGGTGGTCGAAAAGACGCCGAAGAATTTGCAAAAAAGGCACCGTGCGACGTAAAGATATTAAGCCCCGGGCAGACACTCGAACTCGAATAGCTGATGGCCGGATTATATCCGTAGAGTAATAACGGTGTAATTACACCCATTCGGAAAAAGTTGTCTGCGTCCCTCTTATCGAGAGAACAAACGCCCTGCACAATGGGTATAAAATATTGAAAGAACCGACAGAACGTGGTCTGCTGGTAGACATATTTGAAAATTTTCAATAAAGCGACAGAAAAGATGAGATTAACAACAGAACAACGTCTTGCAGCATTAGAAAGAGAAAACGTTGTGCTTGAGGGCAAGGTAATCATGTTGCACAGGCTTCTTAAAGAGCAACGGCAGTTAATACATGATTATATTACTCAAAAAGTGACCTCTGTAAGCGAAACTGAAGCCCAAACGGGTAACTTACGTCCGGAGGATGCTTTATACACTTTTACCTGCAAACAGAAATTCAACAGGCTCGAAAAGGATATTAATAAAATAAACAAATTGATTTCGAACTCGGAAACCGAGCTGAAGTCAGGTTAATAAAATCTATATTCTCAGCAACGAAATTTAGGAGCTCTTTTCGGCTTTAGGCTTCGTACTATCTACCGGGAATATCGTGGCTTTTATGACAGCGGGGACATTCAACTTTATTGCCTTTGAAATTAGGGGGTATTTTTAAATTCAGGCCGCAGGCACATGGAATGAATGCGAACTTATTGACTTTTCGCATAATGTCACCGACCTGTCGCATCTGTGACTGGAGACGCTGTTCTTTTGCTTCCGCCGTCCCGGCCTGCCGCAATCCGATTTCTTCTTTGGTCATAGCCGAAGCGGGGACAATCGTTTTTTTATGCGTAATCTCACTAAAAGCATTCGAGTAGTCCCTGTAAGAGACACCATGAGTCATATTCCGTAAAATTCTGATCCTCTCGGATATAGGCGGATGTGTGCTGGTCAGGTCGGATAGTTTCATTTGCCCCTTCCTCTTGAAGGGATTGACAATATACATCGGCGCCGTAACTTTGTTGACCGATGACAACTGCGGGGCCGGATCGTTGGATATTTTCTCCAAAGCGCTGGCAAGCCCTTCCGGATATCGTGTCAACCGGGCGGCACCTGCATCGGCAAGATATTCACGTCTTCTGGACAGTGCAAAGTACAAAAGATAGGCCATAATGGGAGCCAGGATTGCGGCAACTATTGCAATAATCATCATAACCAGTTGGGCCTCGCCGCCTCCTTTTCCACCGCCCGAATATCTTCGCCGCGAACCTCCGAGTGAGCTGTAAAACATACCTCGAAGAAATACCTGAGAAAGCAGGACGATTGAGCCAAGCATTATACCGGCAAGAGTAACAAAAAGAATATCACGGTGGACAATGTGACTAATTTCATGAGCGATGACACCCTGCAGCTCGTCGCGGTTCAGTCGAGCCAGAAGACCGGCAGTAACGGCTACCGACGCCGTCTCGGGACTGCGACCGGTGGCAAACGCATTGGGAGCGGGATCGTTTATAATGTAAATTTTGGGCATTGCCGGAAGTGCGGCGGCGATTTTCATCTCTTCGACGACATTAAACAACTGAGGGTGCACATCATGGGAAACGAGCTGCGCTTTGCTTGCAGCCAAAAGAATCTGGTCGCCGCTTGAAAAGCTGATTAACGCCAGGACAATCCATATCACGGTGGCAACCATCAGGCCGACAAAACCACCGGCCGGGTTCTTAGTGACAGCAAAACCGATCACAAAGCCCAGAATCAACAGCACAAAAGCCATCAGGGCCATCAGTACGATGGAGCTTCTCTTGTTGGCTCTAATCAGTTCCCACATAAAACAAGTCTTCAGATTTAAAATTCATGGTTTTCAGTTCCAAGGTTTTTTACATATCGAGCATCTGCCGTTGTGCTATTGCATATAACTCTATATAAAAAACAGGAAAAACTAAAAACTGACTTTCGGTACTTCCCGCTCGGCTTCAACCTCAATTTCGAAGAAGTCACGCTTACCGAAACTGAACATGCCTGCGACAATGTTCGATGGGAACATCTGAATCTTGTTATTGAAAGCCAAGACCTGGTCGTTATAACTCTGCCTGGCGAAGGCTATCTTGTTCTCGGTACTGCTTAGCTCTTCCTGAACTGCGAGAAAATTCTGATTCGCCTTCAAGTCAGGATAATTCTCAACGACCAGCATGAACTTGCTCAATGCCTCGCCGAGTGCTCCTTCGGCTTTCGAAGCTTCCGTAACGGATTTGGCTCCCATAGCCTGACTTCTTGCCTGTGTTATGGCCTCGAAAGTCCCGCGCTCGTGCTTCATATAGCCCCTGGCGGTTTCGACAAGGTTGGGAATCAAATCGTGCCGGCGCTTGAGCTGGACGTCAATCTGCGACCAGGCATTATCGACCTGGTTGCGCAACCGAACCAGAGCATTGTATATCCCGATCACAAAAAGAATGATCAGAACAGGAACAAGCAGAACCAAAACTACGATTAAAAGAATAGATCCCATAGGCTTTCTCCTCTATTGAAGGTTAACTACCGGTTATATCCTATCAGGACCTCTTTTTCAATATTATCGCAACGACAATGATTACTGCTGCAACACCTATTAACACATAGTTCCATGTACTCATAATTTTCTCCTTTCAATTAGCTTCTATCGTGACTGAAAATATCTGTTAATAATTTCCGTATCTTATTATCACTGTCTAACTGTGCTCTGTTGAAGATATCCTGCAACTCACCTTTATCGAACCACAGGCCGTCCCCTTTACCGCATTTGTCGATTAGCAGTGTCGGTTTGGCAGAACCTACGATAACTTTCTGCATTTTTTTATCGCAGATCGGACATCTGCGAGGTTTTTCCGTGGAACTATAATCCACTTTAAAAGAACCAAGCAACTCATGGGCCTTTTGAGGTTCTCCAAGCAGAAGCTCAAGCTCACCGGCATCGAGCCATATACCACTACAAACCGTGCAGTAATCGATCTCGACCTCATTAAGTTCGAGAGTAATCATCGCATTATTTTTACAAACGGGACAATCCATATTCCCTGACCCACGTTTACAGATATATATCCAAAACCAGTATAAACATCAATAAGCTCCACCGTTTTAACCGGTCGATTCTACTATTAAGACGCACAGTAAGACAGAAAAATCAAAGATAAAATGACAAAAAATTCGATTATTTCCGCCCGGTATAATACTGGCATTAACCTGCGAAATACACCTTTTTCCTTATATCACAACAACTTAAACAATTGCCAACATACTATAATTACCGAGCCTCCAGGTCAAGTCGGGAAGATAAGTTCCGGAATGCCCTACCGAACCGCCCGGCCGCCCTATCAGAGACTGCAAAGAAATATCACATATTATCGGAATTAACCCATAGAATTTATTCCGGTGTGCAGTAAAATATACGGCTGTTATGACCTGATTCCGGGCTATAGGACATTCCAAAATCACCGGTAAATGCTGAAATAATTATTACTTGACGGAAGAGGCTTAATATATTATTGATTTGTACTTATCATAAACCAATTTGAGTTGAAAGTGCCAAGATATGATAGTTGACTGCCATACACATATAGATTTTGCAGGCGGTGACAGTGCGGAATCGGAGCATTTGACTGCGGTCGAAACTGTGGATA
>CAYVXS010000077.1:0-9864 GCA_964454885.1 uncultured Pirellulales bacterium | reverse complement strand
TGGTACATTAATATAGGTGCACAAGTCACAAGAGCACAAGTCACAAGTCTTATGCTCGTGTACGCCTGAGCTCTTATGCTCTTTTACATATTTTTAAAGAACGGTTTTGGTTTTTTCTTTTTTACTTTGCCGCCGGTTTTTTTGGTCGTCGCCACAAGGCCTTTGGATTCGGCCTCTTCCTTGTCCCGGATGTGTTTGCGAATGACGTGCTGCTCGATCACGCCGGCGAAGGTGCTGGACATAAAGTACAGGTTCACTCCCGACGGGCCGTTGTACAAAATAACCGGCAGCATGATAGGGAACATTATCTTCATAATCTTTTGCTGCTGGGCGACCTGCGGATTGGCGGCGGCCTGGGTCGGCATCAGGGCCTGCTGGAAATACATCGCCACACCCATAAGAATCGGCAGAAGGTTCAGCGAGCTTATCTTCGAGCCTAATATGGGTATGGTTATCTCATGGAACGAATAAAGGGCATCGGGAATGGAAAGGTCGGTAATCCAGAACGGCAAAAACGGCGCGCCGCGCAGGTCGATGCTGGTATATATCGCGCTCCATAACGCGATGAGAATCGGCATTTGTATCAGCATCGGCAGAAAGCCCATGATCGGCGAGGCACCCTGTTCCCTGTACAGGGCCATAATTTGCTTGTTCATCTCGGCCTTGTTGTTGGCATATTTTTTCTTTATCTCTTCGGTCATGGGGCCGAGCTTGCTCATCTTGCTCATCGAGACCTGGCTCTTTTTGGTAATAGGATGCAGAACCAGACGAACAAGGAACACCAGAATTATAATGACGACACCGTAATTCGGGATAAAAGCGTACATCCATTTCATCATGGCCATTATCCCGAAGGCAAGGGGATATATGATGCCGGCGGGACAGCAGCAGGCCATGAAATCTATAGTCTGATCGAAGCCGAGACTGCGATAGAGCTCGTTCTTGTTGAAGAGGCTTTTGTCCTTTGGCCCGATATACAGCTGGAATTTATATGTCATCGAGCTACCTGCCTGGCCGGCTGCGGCCAATGCGGCGGGTGCGGTTTTCATATCGACTCCGAACATTTCGTCGCCGCTGTTGGACTTGATGTCACCATCTGGATTGTAAAGATGGCCTGTTTTATCGGCAAGCCAGTCGCAGTAGGTTTTGCCTTCTTCGGGCACCGGCACTGCTATGAACGCGAAATATTTATTTACCGATGCAGCCCAGAGAAAATAGGCGTTTTCTTTCTTGATGCTTTCGGAGGTGCCTTCTTTAATGAGAACTTTTTTACTGAGTGTTTCCCTGCCGATTTTGCCGTCCGCATCTTTAAAACCGGCCACGACTTTTCTCATATCGGTTCTGAAACCTTCTCTTTCAAGCCCGCTCGGTCCGGCCAAATTGAAACGGACATTCTGCCCGGAAGCCGAAAGGTTCTCTATAGTGATGTCACAATCCAGAAGATATGTTTTAGGCCGGACTGTGTAAGTTTTGATAATCTTGATTACTGGTTCGCCGGTTTGCTCGTTTTTAATAATCGCTTCGAAATGTGCGCTTTGGGAATTAGCATCCGGCGAAGTTTGAGCATCGAAACTCTGCCATTGCAGGTTTTGTAAAGGAAGCTGTTGTTTATGGTCGATAAGAACGAATTCCCTGTTTGCCATGGCCAGGATATCTCTGCCGTTTTGTTCTATTATCGGCGAAACTATCTGCAAAGGCTGTGGATCCTTTTGATTGCGGTCATCGAATCCCTTATCGTTGCCGTCGCTGAATGTGGCCGTTCGTATGGCCGCCCCTTTGGAGCTGAGTTCGAGCTGGAACTTGAATCCGGTCTCGGGATCTTCGGTTTTCGGGTCCGCGGCTCCGAGGATAATCGTTTTGGCCGGTGCGTTATCGGCACCGAAGGAAACAGAAGCATCGGCCTGCAGCCGGTTGTTTTCAGGGATATTAGGATCGTTCGCTTCCGGCGTACTTGGTGTCACTTGTGGTTCGGTAGTGGTCGCCTGCTGTAAAAGGATGGGGGGTCTTTCGCCCTGTGACGTTTTGTTGAAAATTCCCGAGTCCACAACCAGCAGACCACAAAGTATGACAAAACTGATTAAAATCCATTTTAGATATCGCATATTATTTTTTCTGTAAAAAGAACGTTTTATCTTCCATTCTGTAAACGGTCTGCGTGGAAATTGTCTAACTGGTCGATGGCGTAAATCTTTTTCATCGTCGTTTTATAATCGTATTCGAGCCGGACAAAATGTACCTTATTATGCTTCACGAAAGCATAGCTTGCCCGGTTATCCTTGTCCCGCGGCTGTCCCACCGAGCCGATATTGATAATCGCCTTTTCATCGTCGATGATCGGATATGTATCTCCGAGTTCGGTCGGCAGATAAAAGTCCGGCTCATCGAGAAAAACTCCCGGCATGTGTGTATGGCCAACAAAACAGATATGCTTGACCCTCTCGAACAGCATCCGGACCTTCAGAGGATTATTATAAACGTCGTCCGGGAAAATATATTCGTTAATAGGTCTTCTTGGAGAAGCGTGAACAAAATCGATGGGTACGGAATCCGCGGATTTTTTGTATTTTAGCGTTCGCCGCATCGGCAGTTTACCCAAAAAATCCCATCTTCTGTTGCGTTTTTCCGTGTCTTCTTCGGATTCGAGAACTTCCCTCGACCAGAAGCTGGCCTGCTCGGCACCGAAGTTGAAATTTGTCGGCTCGTAAAATACGGCATAATCGTGATTGCCAAGAACGCACCATTTGGTCCTGTTTATTATCAAATCCAGGCATTCGTTCGGATTCGGGCCGTACCCAACCACATCACCGAGGCAGTAGATGGTTTTTATGCCGCGTTTTTCGATATCGGCCAAAACCACAGACAAGGCTTCAAGATTCGAGTGTATATCACTGACAACTGCAAACATACGCAACCTTAATTAAAAACAGCACTTTTAAGACAATTCATTAATCCTGTTATATAAAAAGCTCCTTAATAACAAATATACGCCCCAAATGCCAGAATATTTATTGGCTTTTCTTATTTGATGTCCGGTTTCGAGTATCGTGTAATTTGTTTGCCATGTCTGTGAGGATTGTTATAATGCCGGAAAATGAATATAAAATGAACAAGTCGGTTTATCTCCGGCGGACATGAGAAAATAAAATGCTGGCAACGACGCTTCTTGAAACGAGTGGACTGGTCAAAAAATATTCCGGCAGAATAGTCGTTAACGAGGTCTCCATCACAATAGACAGACAAAGTATCGTAGGGCTTTTGGGCCGGAACGGAGCCGGGAAAACCACCACGTTCCGTATGGTAATCGGGATGATTACTCCCACCAGCGGTTCTGTGCTCTTCGAAGGGCAGGATATTACGAAGCTGCCGATGTATAAACGGGCACGGTTGGGGATGGGATACCTCTCGCAGGAGCCGAGCATCTTCCAGCGTCTTAGCGTCAGGGACAATCTCCTGGCTATCCTTGAAACAATGTCGATACCCAGGGCAGAACGCAAACACAGGGCGGACGAATTGATTGAAAGCTTCGGACTGACCGAAGTTGCCAAAAGCCAGGGCAGGTTTCTCTCCGGCGGCGAACGGAGGAAACTGGAAATCGCCCGTGCGATGGTGACCGAGCCGTCGTTGATTCTGCTGGATGAGCCGTTCAGTGGTGTGGACCCGATTGCGGTCGAGGAGCTGCAGGTGGAAATTCACAGGCTGGTTGATTCGGGAGTCAGTATTCTTATTACCGACCATAACGTCGAGCGGACTCTGGAGGTAGTCGATAAGGCCTACATCATCGACCACGGCAGGGTGATAGGCTCCGGCCCGCCGGCACAAATTATACGGAACGAAACCGTCATAAAATCTTACCTCGGTCATACGTTCGAGGGCGACGAATTCGATTGAGTTTAACAGGGAATATTATTTGGTTATTCCTGCATGGTCAGGAATTTTAAAGTTTACGGTTGGTGACAAAATAATTTGCTGAAGTCTCTTATAGCGAGATACTGGAAATGATAGAGATTGAAAAATGTCAAATCACGCATTATCCGGCGGGCGTTTTAGGAAAAAAAGCTCAGCCGGTAGAACAAATCGACGATAATATCCGCCGGTTCGTGGATAAGATGTACGAACTTATGCGGGCGAACAAAGGTGTCGGTTTCGCTGCGCCGCAGGCGGGTGTGCCGCTTCGGATGTTTATTATTTCGCTCGACGGCAGCAGGGAGAATGTCAAGGTTTTTATTAATCCCACCGTCACGCCGGACGGGCCTTTCGATACTATCGAAGAAGGATGTCTTTCCGTGCCGGGTATCTATACGAAGATTCGCAGATACAAAAAGGCGAAAGTCACCGCCACCGACCTGGACGGCAACGAGTTCACCGAAGAGGCCGAGGGACTTTACGCGCGAGCTCTGCAGCACGAATACGACCATATCGAGGGGATGACTATCGTCAATCGCATGGGCCAGACCGCGAAAATCGCACATCGTAAGCGCCTCAAAGCCCTGCAGGAAGCTGCTGATTCCGAACGGTAAAAAGTGAATTATTATGGCTTTTGGAGGGTGATTGATGAGTGACGAAAGACGACAGACGAAAAGAATAAGAAGTGTAAGGGAATTGGAGGTTTATAAACTGGCATTTGAAGCTGCAATGGAGATATTTGAAATATCTAAAAGTTTCCCGAAGGAAGAAAAATATTCTTTGACTGACCAAGTGCGTCGATCTTCAAGAGCGGTTTGTACCAATCTTTCTGAGCTTTGGCGTAAACGCAGGTATAAAGCAGTTTTCTTAAATAAATTATCTGATGCTTCTCAGGAAGCGGCGGAAACACAGACTTGGTTGGAATTTGCTTTAGCTTGTAAATATATTAATAAAAAAACGTTTGAGAAGTTGAATGAGAAATATGAGCATATTTTTGCCATGTTATTTACGATGGAGCAAAAGGTTGATAGTTTTTGCAGCATTAGATAATTGGTCATCCATCGTCGTTCATCTCTCGTCCATCTTCTTACGCAAATAGTTATGACCTTATATGATTAAATAGTCATCGGATTATAGATAAGCATGAAAATAATTTATTTCGGTTCCGGCGAGTTTGGCATTAACTGCCTGAATGCCTTGGCGGATTCGGCTCACGAGCTGGTCTTTATCGTAACCCAGCCACCTCAGCCGGCCGGGCGTGGCAGGAAGGAATGTCCCACACAGATCTCGCACTGGGCGAACATGCATCTGGTTCCTTTCGTTGAAACGGCTGATGTAAATGCGCCGGAAATTATCGAGCAAATCACCGGTTACCGGCCGGATTTGATAATTGTTATCGCGTTCGGGCAGAAAGTCGGTTGCGATTTAATTAATCTGCCGCCTAAAGGCGCCATTAATGTCCACGCGTCTTTGCTTCCGAAATATCGCGGTGCGGCCCCGATTAACTGGGCGATTATCAAAGGCGAAACCAAAACCGGCAACAGCATAATTACATTGTCTGATAAAATAGACGCCGGCCAAATACTTGCGCAGAACGAGGTAGAGATTGTCCCCGAAGATACGGCAGGCTCTTTGCATGATAAATTGGCCCAGTCTGCGGCTCCGCTGCTATTGGAGACTGTTGAGAAAATCGCCGCAGGTACCTCTGTCTATACCGAACAGGATCATTCCAAAGCGACTTATGCCCCCAAACTTACCAAGACCGACGGTTATCTGGATTTTGCCGAACCGGCAAGTGTACTTGCAACAAAAATCCACGGATTCTGGCCCTGGCCCGGCGCATCGGTAGATTACATCTCGAAAAAAACAAACAAATCCTCACGAGTCACTATAGCAATGGCCAAAATTATCGAATCTTCCAATCCCGCCGGCCTTCCGGTGGGGACACTGGATGAAAACCTCAATATCGTCTGCGGCGAAAATGCCCTGAGAGTGACACGAATCAAACCGAGCGGCTCTGCCCTGATGGACTTCAGGTGTTTCGTCAACGGCCGACGCACACAGCCCGGCGATTTGTTTAAAAAAATAGACAGAGGGTAAAGATAAAAATTGTGATGGAGTTGCATCCACTTGTTAATACAACCTGGAATTATTATCGAATAAATTATGGAAGTTACACAAGACACAAAGAAATGTGAAGTCGAATTGATAGCGATTACCCCGAATGCGGAAAAAGTTATCGAAGAAGCGGCGAGGACATGTTATCTGAGTTTTGATAAAATCGGCGAAGATTCGGAAAAGAATTTAATCCACAGGCTTGTAAAGCTCGGCCATGAGTCCCCGCTTGAACATGCCTATGCGACGTTCCGAATAAAAAACTGCTCGCGAGCGATGACACACCAGCTCGTTCGTCACCGCCTTATGGCTATATCTCAGCAGTCACAAAGGTATGTCAACGAAGAGCATTTCGAGTATGTGATTCCCGAGGCAATCCCACAGGAATATATCGATGATTTTCGAAACGATATGAATGCAATCCAGCAGATGTATTCCAAATGGCGGGATCGGGGTCTTAGAAAAGAGGATGCCCGTTACGTGCTGCCGAACGCCTGTATGAGCGAAATAGTGGTCTCTGCGAATTTCCGTGAGTGGCGGCATATTCTCAAAACCCGCCTGTCAATGAAAGCACAATGGGAGATAAGGAATATCTGCACTGCTATTCGGCAGATACTCTATCAAAACGCAGAAAATTGTTTTGAAGATATCAAATAGCCGAAATATGTTTTTCACCGGAATAAAAGAATCGACGAAATATCTGTACTGAAAGTATTCCTGACAAACAGGGCTGTCAAATTTATCCGCACCGAAGAAGAGCTCCACGTCCTCCGTTGGAAGTAAGAAAATGAAAATATTGAAAATTACCATTTTAATTATCGTTACATTTGTTTGCACGTTCTTATTATTGTATCTGGTAGTAATTAGCCCCTTTATTAATGAAAGCAAAATCTTGCAACAGAGGAATGTACGTCTGCTGTGCCATACAGATTATAATGACCTTTTAGATGCATGCAGAGAATATTTGAGACAAGCTGAAAAAGGAGAACTAAAGAAATACTATAACCTCTATAGCGATCCCAATAAAGAGACATCAAAGCTCCCTAAAGTTATTTTGGACCTTGAACCAAATTGGATTGATATTGATCAGGATAGACGCATTATGATTAATTTGGGAACAAGTTATTACCATTTTGGAGTTTATTTCTATCCTGATAATTATAAATTAAAAAAGTATGGTAATAGAGAGCTTACTTCAGGGCTTTGGTATTATAGTGATAGTTATTCAAATAATCCTGATTATGATAAGAAAATCGATGAAATTATCAAAAAGGGAAAATGATAAGAAATAAAAACATCACCGACTCAAAAAATAAAACCGCTCGATTTGTCGCCGCACAGGTGTTAGGGCGATTCAACCCGAAGCGAAATTTTGCCGGGCCGATTCTCGATAAGTTCCTGGACCAGACTCAGCAGAGACAACGTGCGACGGACCTTGTCTTCGGTACGATAAGAAATCTTTTTGCTATCGATAAGGTCGTCGATACGTTCGCCGGTTGTCCGGTCGAGAGAATCCAGGGAAAGCTGCTGAACATTATTCGTATCGGCTGTTATGAGCTTATCTATTCGCCGTCAACGCAGCAATATTCCATCATCAACGAAGCGGGGGAAAATGCCAAAGCAATTGCCGGGACAAAACAGGTCGGCTTTGTAAATGCCCTGTTGAGGAAAATAACAAGGCATATAAAAAATCGCCAAATCGAACTGTCGCAGGCCGATGCCAGACGCATGCTCGTGCAATGTGCCGAGAGCGGCTGCGAATTCGACACTGACTTTTTGCCGGATTTTGAGACCAAACCGGCGGAATTTCTAAGCGTTGGTTTTTCACTGCCGCAGTGGCTTGTCACCGACTGGCTGTGTGAGTTCGGCAAGGAGCAGACCCGGCAGATTTGTATTGCACAAAATCGCCGGCCGTCAATTTACATCAGGACCAACAGATTAAAAACAACGGCACAGAAGCTAATCGGGAAATTTGAAAAAGGAGGTATCGAGTTGGAAATTGTGCCGGATGAAATGGTCCTGCGAATTAAAAGTCCAAGTGCGGTTACGAAATTACCCGGCTTTGAGGAAGGCTTGTTTATCGTTCAGGATTTGACGGCTTCGCAGCCTGTCGTGTTTTTGGCCCCACAGCCGGGCTGGACGATTTTAGATTTGTGTGCCGCTCCCGGCGTCAAGACAACGCAGTTGGCTGAAGTCACCGGTGACGCGGCTAAAATTATCGCAACCGACATCGATGCCGAACGACTTAAAAAAGTCAAAGAAAATTCCAGCCGGCTCGGCATAAACAGCGTCGTGGTGGTTCCTTATAAGCAGCTTGCCGATATGAAATTCGATTGTATCTTGCTGGATGTTCCCTGTTCGAACACAGGCGTATTGGCAAGGCGAATAGAAGCCCGCTATCGTATTCGGCCGGAAGCAATAACCAAGTTAGCAAAGACACAAAGAGAATTACTGGAAAAAAATGCCGGATTATTAAAGCCTAAGGGAAAAATCTGCTATAGCACATGCAGTATACAAAAACAGGAAAACGGAGAGCTTATAAGAAAGTTCCTCGATAAAAATCCCGGCTTCAAGCTTGAACTCGAGCGGCTTACCCTGCCGTCGGCTGATGGTTTCGACCACGACGGCGGTTATACGGCGGTACTTTCACGAACTCGATAGATTATATTTTATGACGAACTGGCTTTCCAGACCGGTCTCGTATTTTTCATACAGGGGGCAGTAGGTTTTTACCTGGATTGTTTTGCCGTCCGGCAGAAATTCGAGCAGTCTCAGCCAGCTTTCGCCACCCAAAGAACGCATCTGGAAATTAACTAACATTTGATGCACCTGATTCCCATTATCGGCGGTGCTTGTCAAAAAGCCCAAACCATCGTTGAGAACATGACCGTTAATTACCATAAAAACATTTGCATTGTTTTTGACGAGTTTGTCCCATATCTGTCGGCCGTCGTTAACTCCGCCTTTTGTCCCGTAGCTGTGAGGATTCCAGTTCTGTTTTTTCCCTTTTTTCTGCCAGTCGTACAAAGTGGAATCGCTGTAAAGATAGGCGTGAGTGATAATAAAGGCTTTTCGGTCGGGGAATTTTTTGAGAATCCGGTTTGCCCACTGGAGAGTTTCATCCCGTGGACCCCACTCCAGTCCGAGGATGAGCCATTTCCTGCCGCCGGCCTCGAAGAGATGATAGTTGTTTTCTATTCTGCCGTTTGTCTCTACGCCGCCGAAAGTCGGCCAATCATCGAACCGCGAGGGCGGGAAATAATCGTTTATCAGGCTCGTGCGGTCTTTGGCCATATTGTCTTTGCTGCCGTAGTCGTGATTGCCCGTTACAATCGCATACGGCACAATACCATCGAGACGGCCAAGCGCCCTGTCGGCTCGCTGCCATTCCAGAGTTGTGTTATAATCTGTTATGTCGCCGTTTTGAAGGACGTAGGTTATATTGTATTTTTCCTTGTTATCGACAATCCATTGCGTTTGCAGGTCGAATAAACCGGGGAATTGTGAGCAATATGTCTGGGTATCGGGAAGTATCACCAGAGTCCACGAGCCGGGTACGAACGGCAGGGGAGGTTCATTGACATCTGCAGCGGTTGAAACTGCTTTTTCGGGAATCCGGTCGGTTTTAGCGGTTTGCATACAATTCGCCGGAGATAAAAAAATTCCCATTATTATCAGGAAATTACGCATGTTTATTGCCGTCATTCGATTCGTTCCTTTATTTACTTAATATAAAGACTGTAAAATAGATAAACAAAGATTTATTATAAGGTTCCGAGAGAATTTATAAAGATTTTATCAAAAAAACACTGCGCAGGTTTTACATCATGGAGAATATCGATAGAA
>CAYVXS010000076.1:0-9920 GCA_964454885.1 uncultured Pirellulales bacterium | reverse complement strand
CTAAGGTATATTGCCAATAACCCGGGCGTTCATGGGCACAAGAATTGCGGTCCACCGAACCATCGTCTTTCAGTAACTCGGCCGGTATAATCCGCACAACGGAGCCTGCAGGCCCTTTCGCCTTCAAACGCGGCATAAGGGCGGTATTTTGCCCCAGATCGTACACTTCCACACCCGGCCGGAGCTGATTGACACTGACTGGTTTTAATACATCGAAGGTACAAATAGGCGGTGCAGCGTAACACAAGCCTTTGAGCTTTCCGCCCGGCCCATCGACCTCTTTAGCATTTATCCAGCCGGAATTATTAAAGCCGGGCCGCTTCCAACCGGCCGGTTCGAGACGGGCATCGTAATCTTCGCCGCCAAAGACACACGCAAAGGTAATCGGTCCCGCTTTGACGAACCAGTTTCGGTCCGTACCGATGATCTCCGTCGTTCCGTCTTCGTATTCGAGCTTGATTTGACAGATGGCCTTAAGCGGACCGAAAGTGCCCTTGAATTTGACATAGCGTCCGCCCTTGACATTATACATGCCGTTATCCAGAAGCAAACCGACGGCATTGTCACCCTCTTTCAGCAACGGCGTAAGCTCACGGGTATCATACAGGCATGTTTTGTTATATTTGGACCATCCCGGTGACAGAAGTTCATCGCCCACTTTTTCGCCGTTAAGGGACATTTCAAAATGGCCGAGTCCGCAGATATGAGCAATGGCGCGTTTGAGTCCCGCTCTGACTGTGAATTCCCGGCGCAGCATAAGAGTCGGACTTTCATCTTCGGCTCCAATCCAGCGAGCTTTCCAACCGGCTTCATCCAGGATACCCATCGTCCAGGTTGCGGGGCGACTCCATTTAGAAACATTGCTGTCTTTGTCCCACACACATACCTTCCAAAATGCCTGCTGTGATGATTTCAGTGGGAGACCATCGTAGAAAATCTGAATTGTCTTATCCGATTCTACCTTGCCGCTGTCCCACAAATCCCCCTCATTCTGAGCTAAATTTTTTAAAGAAGATGCAACGAGGATTTGATAAGCACTTTGTCTCTGCGAACGTACACTACTTTCGAGCTTCCAGAACAAACGCGGATTAGTGACATCTACGCCGAGCGGGTCCCGGACGTACTCGCATTGAAGGTCTGTCAAAGTCAGTTTTTCAGATGAAGCGATATTCTCTAAAACCGTACATCCGGACAAACATACTCCACAAACCAAAATAGCCGTTATAACGGATTTTTTTGTCATATTATAACTTTTTGAAATATATCAATAATTATTGCCTGCCAAGCCACAACAAGCAGGGACTAAACGGTGGATTAATTTTAACTTTCGACCCACCCTCAACCAATTCGCCGTTCGAGACAATCCTGCCATTTCTGGGATTTATCCAACTTGTCGAAAAAAGTCCCTCGGTATTTGTCATATCCAGTTGAATCGCTTCTTCGGATTCGACATAAATCAGATAGCTTTTTCCCGGCTCGGCCAACGCATATTGACCTTTTACATCCTCCGGGAGTTCAATCGGTTTCATATGTGAAATCGCAGCAAGCAGTGTCTGATCGGTAGAACTAGGAAGGTTAGGTATCGAACCACCGCCCATTAACACGGCCCAGCCCCCGTTTCTGTCTTCGACAGAAGACACGGGGACCGAATAAATAATCGCTTTATCAGGATATTTGGTACTGTACTCACGCACGGCACGAAATACCTGGTCAAACGACGAAGGTTTAGGATTAAATATACGAGCAAGCTGTCGAGGAGCCAGATGCAAACCACCTCCGGGTGCATACAATTCGCCGCTCGCCTGATACCACCAATAACGAATATCTATCACAGAAATCGCCCTGCTGCGAACAGTATCGGCAAGAATCGCATCCTGAACGTCTTTAGTGCAGCTAAGCCCGATCAAAGGTCTGTGTCCCGTATCCTTCTCCCATTCGATAATAGTATCGAGCCAGAATTGAACGAATTCGAGGGGGCCGGTGAATTCCGCGCTGGTCAATTGAATGACATTCGAATTTTCCTTAAAGTTATCAAGGCACCGACGAATAAAGAGGCGATGCAAAGGCCTGCGAACCGGATGTTTTACATCATAAAAAAGTTCATCCATAAAGATGCGCTTGTTACCCGCATAAGGCGGAGGTTCCGGAAAACCTGTGTCATTAATATTATTGGCGGAACGCCACGGGAAATCCGCCCAGTGAGCCCCAGCTTCCAGAATATTATGTTGAAAGTAATTATGATGAAGCAGCACAAGCCCCTTTTGGTCGCATAAATCGGCGAACTCCCTGAGCCTGCTCCAGTACCAAGGATTATACTTTGTCAGGTCGTATTTGCTAAGCCCGTCCCACGCAGTCCCCCGACCGCTTCGGGCAAAGGGCAACTCATAATAAGGCGGTCTCGTGTCACCGTTCATGCGGCGTATGCGTTCGTGGTCGTCGCGGCGACGGTCATACCATAGGCCGTAATTATGATTGAGAACAGTTTGTCCACTTGATACCATCGCTTCAGCAAGATCACTCAAATCATCAGTATAACCGGGACCGATACGACCCGGCATAAATCTCGTCAGGCTCGGCCCAAGTGACGGCGCTTCACGGGGAGGTATTTTACCGCGCCACCAGGTGACATCACCGCTGCCGCCGATCAACAGTTTATTGTTACAGGTCAACCATCCATTAACCAGAGACATTCTTTGGTTCGCTACCGATTCAGCCGCCTGCGGAAATTCCGCAAGAATATCTTCCACCGTTTTTACACTTCCCGGATCGGCGGGAATTTTGTGACGTTGCGGTGCTTCTTCGATAAACTGCCTGAGCTGCTCTCGGGCCTGATGCGATGCAATTGTAAATTCCTCTGCACCCTCAATGCCGGGATTAGTAGCACTTTCGGTCGATAAAGGTCTCAGTTGGAGATTTCGTTCGGCATCCCCGCCTAAACGCTCGGCAACTTGCGCCCCAAACAGACTTGTCGGTCTGACAAAATCATTCGAGCCGTTCCAGATACCGTCCCCCTCGAATTCGCCCCAGCAACCGAAGGCCCAGTTTTGTGCCGTCGGGGGATTCTCACAAACGATCATCGCCGCATTACACTGCCAGAGAACGCTGTTGGCCGCCGCCCAGCCAAGCCCCCAGCCCTGGCTTCCGCGATTGCACAATCTCAATGCGTTGCCGTCGATATTGACATTGTCGAAAAGTGTCCCCGATGCCCAGCTCTCGATGGAACCGCTGTCGTCCAAAGACCCAAGTGACTCACATTGTACGAATGCATTCGGCCCTGCGGCACAGAATCCAACGGAAAAATCATGCCGGCCATGTTCGGAGAAGCAGTGCAGAAACAACGTTAATTGCCCCACGGTAAAGAATGTATGCCGACGATAACCGCCGGTTTCCGAGACCGGTTCAAGTGACATGCAATCCTGTACCGTTATCTGTTTGCAGCTTTCATAGATAGCAACGACCGAACCGGCAAAATGCTTCATTGTCACCTGCCGCACCCAGGCATTCTCGACGTTCTCCATCGTGACGGCCATCCATGAATGTGCCTCGTCCTTCGGATTATTCGTATCGCATACGGACTCACAGCAGAGATTCTCAACTCCCACATGGTTGATTCTTCCGGGCCATAAGTACGGCCGAACCGAACCGGAGCCGAATTGAACATCGATAGCAGTTGTAATAGGGGCATCAATTTCAATTGTACCGCCGTTTATCGACTTTATTGTGCGGTCCCAGATTAAATCACGGGAACCGGGCCTCCAGGTCGGGGCACCGCTAAAATCGCCGCCGAACCTGTTCATTCCCAGCAGCTCAATCCATTCCTTCGTGCTGGGACGAGCAATGCTAATCATGTCACCGACTTTAAGCCCTTCGGAGGTATCCAATCGAAAGCTGCTCGCACCGACGGGGACATAATCGTCGGCAATTTGATAGGATTTTTCAGACGAATACGTCAGGTCATTTTTACCGGCGATTCGGATGAGAGTTCGACGGTCCGTACCGGCCGCGACCAATACGGTTCCAACTTCACCGGCTCCCTGGCCTCGTAATACGACGCCGGAGGCGGACATTTTCAGACCGCCGTAAATCTCATATCGGCCTTTAAGCAAAAGAACAGTCCCACGAAAACCATTTTCATCGGTTTCAAGAGAGGCAACATAATCGAGGGCCGCCTGGATATGCCGTGTGTTGTCACCTGCCACAGGAGAAACAATCACCCGAACGGGAACATCAGGAACAAGTTCATCCTGGCCCATATATCCACAGTGTGAAAAATCCGGGATACGGTTGCCTTTCTCGTCGGCCTGGTAAGAAAGCCCGCCAGCTCTATCAACGGAGATTGTCGGCTGTGCCTTTTGTGCTGTGGCGTTGATCGACAAAACAATGCCAAGCAGATACACGAAGGTAATTATTCTTCGCATGTTTTGCTCCCCGCGGTTGAATTTTATTTCGGAACCGGCATCCGTGCAACCTGCTGTAACCGGCCCATAGATGGTTCATACGGACGAAGAACAAAACTGTACGAATATTTTTCATTGCCGGGTAATGTGAACTCGGGGTGCGTTCTGGCTCCCCAGCTATTGTCTCCACCGACACCCATCTGCCGGTAGTCAAGGTTCAGATAAATGTTGTCACGACGCTTGACCTGGTAAATATGTTCGGGACCTTCGAGGTCCTCGGCCTTATAGTGAAGCGCATTAACACTAAGATGCGGCATACCAATAGCCAGCAATCCGATTCCCTTGTCATTGGTCAGAGCCACCCAGCGGACGTCCACCTTATTGCCGCTTTCCGTCGGCTCGGAATAATCGAAATATTGCTCATCCACGGTGCCTTCATACAAATCAACTCGGGCATCACACCTGTCCCAGTACGTTTCCTGCGGCCCGCGTCCGAACCAGCGGATTGTCTCAAAGCCCTTCGGCATCGCCATCAGCATCCCGAACCGGGGTATTTCCGGCAGTTGGTCGGCATTGGCCTGACCTTCAGCATTAACTTTGATACTGCCGTCACCATATATCTTATAGTTTAATTTGTAGTCACCCTGAACATTTTCGATGCGGGAGGTCATGGTAACCTGGACAATCCGCGGCGAAAGCTGTGTTACAGTGACATTTTGAGGCTTCCAGCTTTGCATGGCTGTTTTCCAGATTCTGCAACGACGTGACATATTATTGCCGCGGTCGTTGTCGGTGGGTGCACGCCAGAAATCAGGAGACAGAGGCTCGGCCACAAGCTCGGTGCCTTTGTAACGCAAGGAGCTTATAAAACCGGTGGTTTTATCAATAGTAACAGAGAAACTATCACCATCAATATGTATAGCATTGTCCCGGTCACTGAATTTCAATGACGGCATTTGGCTGGAATCAACACCATCAGTCTGCTTTTCGAGAGGCAGCTTAAACTGTTCCCATGCTATTTCATGTCCCGCCGGCGCCCAGGATTGCTTGTCCTTGAGAACAAAGCTCAAATCAAGAAAATACTCCACGCCCGGTTCAGGTTCAATCGATTTGAAAGGTATGGTCACTTCGTTGGAGTCACCCGGCCCGATATCCAGACTATCAAGAGTTCCGGAATCGATAACCTTGTCGTCCGCTTTGATCGTCCACGTCCCTTTCACCAGGTCGCTTAAAGTTGTGAAAAAATAACCGTTCTTGATCCGGACCTGTCCCTTTGTCAGATCAACGGCCGAAACCTGGATGTTTTGATATATCTTTTTAATTTCCGCCAGGCCCGGATGAGGTGTGCGGTCGGCGGAAACAAGCCCGTTACAGCAGAAATTCTGATCGCTGGGCGTACCCTCGGGACCGAAGTCACCACCGAAAGCCCAGAAAGTCTTATCGCCGGGTTTAACTTTTAAAAATCTTCCGTTACGATCGGAGACAATCGGCTGACGCAGCGCCTGATCGACCCAGTCCCAGATCCAGCCGCCCTGCAGATGAGGCATATTATAGATTTTATTCCAGTAACTCCAGACGTCGCCGTTGCTGTTGCCCATGGCATGGGTATATTCAATCAATATGAACGGTCGATAAGGGGCAGGTGTCCTCGAAGAATACCTCGTCAATGTATCGGGGCTGCTGTACATCGGACAGACGATATCGGTATTTTCCCTTTCGCCGGCCTCACATGAAATAACCAGACGCCCGGCGTCACGTTCCCGCATCCAGGATGAGGTGGCGTGTATATTGTCACCCCAGCCATTTTCGTTGCCGACGGACCATATAATTATCGAAGGATGGTTCTTGTCACGCTCGACCATACGGACGGTCCGGTCCATAAAAGCGGCCTGAAACGCCGGATTACGCGTCACCTGCTGGGCACCGTGACACTCGTTATTCGCCTCGTCCACAAGATAAATACCGTAACGGTCGCACATATCGTACCACGCGGGAGTATTAGGATAGTGACTCGTACGCACGGCATTAATGTTATTCTGCTTCATGAGCATAATATCCTGAATCATGTCCTCGGGCTTAACGTAGTGCCCGCGGTCGGGGTGATGCTCGTGTCGGTTTGTCCCCTTGATAAAGATTCTCTGACCGTTGACAAGGAGATTGCCCTCTTTCAATTCCACTTTACGAAAACCCACGTTTACCGGAATAACCTCGACTACTTTCCCGTCCTTGTCCTTGAGCGACAGCAACAGGCGATAGAGATAAGGATTCTCGGCGGACCACAAGTTGATATTACGGACTCTGCCGGCAAGCGTGCATTTCATTTCCTGCGCGGCAGGAGCGAGGCAGGAAGCAGAAATCTCCGGTATGGCGCTTTCTCCCCGGGCGTCCAGTAATTCGGCTGTAACTGTTACGGCCTCGGCCTCCGGCTTCATATTCTGGATGGCCAGATCAAGAAGCAATGCGGCTTCATTGTATCCACGTTCCGACGGCTGGGAATCCTCTTCCTGGCGTGGTCGGAAACGACGACGGCCGGACTGCCGCTCCAGAGATGTTGTTACCTGGAAGTCACGGACATGAAGCTTATCGGTTGACCATATATAAACGTCGCGGAATATGCCGCTTAAGCGCCAAAAATCCTGGTCTTCCAGCCATGAGCCGTCGTTCCAGCGAAAGACCTGTACGGAAATCTGATTTTTGCCCGGTTTGACTACATCGGTGATATCGAACTCGGCAACCGTGCGACTGTCTTTACTCATGCCGACTTTTTTACCGTTGATCCAGAGATAGAAGAAAGAATTTACACCGTCGAAAACAATGTAGATTCGTCGCCCGTCCCAGTTTTTCGGGACATCGAAATTGTAACGATAAGAACCGACATGGTCATTAATATACGGTATCTTCGGCGGATTCGGCCTTTGACGGGCCAGCACCCACGGATACTGTGCATTTGTGTATATCGCAACACCATAGCCCTGCATCTCGATATTCGAAGGAACCGGAATTGTGTCCCAGGCGGAATCGTCGAAATCCACCCGGAAAAAATCCGTCGGTCTTTCATCGGGACTCGGCGACCACAGAAACTTCCAGTCGCCGTTGAGTGAGCGAAACCAGGGTGACCTCGAACGGTCTTCGAGCGTGGCAACTGCTTCAGCTTTTTTAGCGGCTCCGAGATCGGGATAAATCATCATTGTTGCATGAGGTGCAAGACGATTTATTCCGACCAGCTCGGGATTTTCCCAGTCCTTAGGTGATTCATTCTGCGCCACAATGGAAGCAGTCATAAAACTAATCATAATAAGCATACTACAAAGATAATTTCGAAGAAATGTCTTGAGGAAACTCATATTTTGCCCCTTTCTGATACATAAATCCGGAAATCCATTATACGAAATGGACATCGATTCTATAAACTAACATACAATTTTTTTGTTAAGTAGTCAATCTTCGAAATAGCATGAATTCGACGTTGCATCAAATTGCAGGATGTTAGTACTGCCGTCCTCACTTATTCGGATTGGACATCCGTAAATATACAATAATAACAGGTCATATTTTATTTCATATTATCTTAATATTGAAAAATTAACTGTTATGGAGAGCTGATCTTGAAAACAAAGGTTGAAGCGTTCATGTATTTCCCACCCTGCGAGGTGGTGAAAAGATATGCCGGCCTGCCGTCTCTCATCAAGATTTGCGGCCGCTCGAAACGTCCGTACTTTTTCAGGTAACTCGGGGCCGGCGGCTGTTTGACGTACCTATCGACCGGGTAGTAGGCGATTTTCGGATCAGACCATTTTATGCCGTCCTCGGATTCCAGGTACAGGCCCACATTGTGGCCGAAGATTCCCATGTCACGGGCTACCATTTTGAATCTGCCGTCTTCGAGAAAGACACAGGCATCTTCGAGCTGCCTGTTGTCACCCAGGCCGGAGTAATCGATGACGGGATTGCCCTTGTATTTTACATAAGGTCCTTCGAGCGACTCGGAGATTGCAAGCCCGTATTTTCGGTTGCCGCGAATTGTCGGATGGGTGGAATTGTAATAGTCACTCGAATTCCACGACTTATAGTAAAGCCAGTACTGGCCGTTTGGATGTTTGACAAACGAGGGATTCGTTGTGCAGTGATTGTCCCATACATCCTCGCCGCCCGGGGTGAGCAGAGGTTTATCCGGTTTTTTCCATGGCCCGGATAGAGACTCGGCGATTGCAAGACCGACACGTTTTGTATTAGTTTTGCCGTTGGAATTGCCCATATAAAACAGGCAGTATTTACCGTCCACTTTTTGAATGTTAGGGTTGTGACATGTAGTAGCGTCCCAGAAACCTTCGCCGCGAGGAGAAAGGACGGTTTCGATATATTCGAACGGGCCTTCGGGTTTATCAGCCACAGCATGAGCAATCTCGGAACTGTTTATCCAGCCTCCCATCCTCTTGCGTGCGGGCCAGCGGGAAAAGAAGACATGCACTTTACCATCAGGCCCATCGATGGGGCTTGTCCCCCATACATACCAGTCCTCCATTTCGAGAATACGCCCTATCGGTCTCAAACTTCTGCAAAAATCTGAAACCTGTTCTTCGGTCCATGTCGGTTGTGATTCATTTTCTGCAGCTTCTGCCGCAAGGACCGCTTTAATAGGGGTTAAAAGAGACGAGCCAACAATCGGTGTTACAGCGAGATTTACCATAAATTTTCTTCTTGTCATCATTTTAACACCATCCTTCAACTTATCCTCCGACAGGAATCCCAAGGACAGTCATTGAGGATTTGTTATTTTTTATAAGCCGAACTTTTACCAGGTCATTGTTTTTAATCTTCAATTTCAAATCTGAAATATCTTTTTGTTCGATATCGACCATGAAATATCTTTCACAACGCCCGCTTGGGCTGCCGTTAAAGCTTTCTACAAGAACATTGGCGGATTCACCGATAAAGAGCCCCCGAAATCCTCTTCCCAATTCGATGTCAAGCTCTCGCAGAATCTCCGAACGTCTCTTTATGATTTGATTATCCACCCGATCCGGCATTTTCGCGGCGGCAGTGCCCTTTCTCGGTGAAAACTTAAAAACATGCATTTTGGCGAAACCTATATTTTCGGCGAGATTGACTGTTTTCATGAATTCCTCATCAGTTTCACCAGGGAAACCGACGATGATATCGGTCGTTATGGCGGGCCTGTCGAGTCTGGATTTAATCAATCCAATCCTCTCTATTACCTGGTCGGTTCTGTATTGCCGGCACATTTTTCTTAAGACCTTATCTGAGCCGGATTGCAGCGACAAATGCAAATGCGGCATAATATTGCTGTGTTTGCAGACAACATCGAGCAATTGCGGCGTTACATCGGCAGGTTCAAGCGAGCTTAATCTTATTCTGGCAAGATTGGGGATTTGGGCAATTTTATCCAACAATTCGACCAGTTTATTATTCTGCTGGTCCGGCCATTTTTTCCGCCTGACGGTATGCTGGCCGTAGGCCCCGAGATTTATTCCCGTTATCACGATTTCCTTATGTCCGGCTTTT